>DASRER010000035.1 GCA_035651995.1 Terriglobales bacterium
GCGCCGACGAACCCGACCGATGGTGTGCTTTGTGAACGTCAAAAGCGTGGACCGAATCATCTACTCCATTTTCCAGAGATTTACCCTGGAATGGAAAACCCGCACCCTCAAGCTATTTACACAAGCCGCGTGACATCACCCCTGGCAGTTGGCCCTCCGCCCTTGGCCCCTGCGGGCGCTATTTTGGCGCACAACATAGGACCCTAACCGCCAAGTGCCAACTGCTAAATGCTGGTGCCGATTCTGCGACAATGACACGTTCGTGCTCGCCTTTGCCCAGACTGCCGGCGCCGTTTCCGCCACCACCAGGAAGACGGAAAAGGTCCGCCTGGTGGCCGAACTGCTCAAGTCACGCCCGATCGAGGAAGCGGGCATCGCGGCGCTTTTTTTCTCCGGGCGCGTCTTCCCCGCCTACACCGAAACCACGTTGCAGGTGGGCGGCGCGCTGCTCTGGCAGGCCATTGCCGAGGTCAGCGGCGCGGGCGAAGCGGCGCTCGCCGCAGCTTATCGCCGCCACGGCGACCTCGGCGCCGCCGCGCACGACGTCCTCGCCCGCCGCAAGTTACAACCGCCGGCCTCCTCCTCGCCGCTCACCCTCCCCGACGTCGTGTCCCGATTCGCCGCCATCGCTTCGGCGCGCGGACCAGCGGCCAAGCTGGCGCTGGTCATTTATCTGTTGGCGCGCGCGTCCACGCTCGAGGCCAAGTACCTGGTCAAGCTGATGGCCGGCGAGCTGCGCATCGGCCTGCGCGAGGGCCTGGTCGAGGAAGCGATTGCCAAGGCCTGCGACGCGGACATTAAGTCGGTGCAGCGCGCCAACATGCTGCTGGGCGACATCGGTGAGACTCTCCGTCTCGCCGCCGCAGGACGCCTGTCCGACGCTCGCATGCGGTTGTTTCACCCGATCGGCTTCATGCTGGCCACCCCGGCCGGCTCCGCCGAAGAAGCCTTCGCCGGGTTCCCCGAAGCCGCGGTCGAAGACAAATACGACGGCATCCGCGCGCAGGCGCACATCGGCCCCGCCGATGACCAGGGCGCGCCCGGCGCGCGCCGCGTCCGCCTCTTCTCGCGCACGCTCGACGAAGTCACCGGTTCGTTTCCCGAGTTGGTCGCTCCGCTCGGAGGCTTCAGCGAAGACCTCATCCTCGACGGCGAAATCGTCGCCTGGTCGTCGCTGATCCCCGGAGAAACAGCTCCCGGCGCACTTCCCGGCCGCGCCCTGCCGTTCTCCGAGCTGCAGAAGCGCCTGGGACGCAAGCGCGTCACGCCGGCCATGATGCGCAGCGTGCCCGTGGCTTACGTCGCCTTCGACCTGCTCTATGCCGGCGGCGAGTTGCAGATCGATCGCCCGCTGCGCGAGCGCGCCGCGCTGCTCGACCAGGTCTTCGCCCGGCGCGCGCCGGTCGCATCGCACCCACCCGCGCCGCGCTCGCAGTCGCGCCTCGCATTCGAAGACGCCGCGCCCGCGCCGCTGGCCGATGCCGCCATCTCCGCCCAGGTGCTGCGCGCGCCCGCTTTCCGCGCCACGTCAGCGGAAGAACTCGACCGCCTCTTCGACGCTGCCCAGGCGCGCGGCAACGAAGGCCTGATGATCAAAGACCTTGCCTCCGCCTACACTCCCGGCCGCCGCGGCCGCGCATGGCTCAAAATGAAGCGCGAGCTGGCCACGCTCGACGTGGTCGTCACCCTTGCCGAGTACGGACACGGCAAGCGAGTGGGCCTGCTCAGTGACTACACCTTCGCCGTGCGCTCAGGCGACGAGCTGCTCAACGTCGGCAAGGCCTACTCCGGCCTCACCGACGCCGAAATCCTCGAACTCACCCAGTGGTTCCTGGCGCACACCCTCGAAGACCGCGGCTTCTCGCGCCTCGTCGAGCCCAGGATCGTGTTGGAAGTCGCCTTCAACGCCGTGATGCGCTCCGACCGCCACAGCAGCGGCTTCGCGCTGCGCTTCCCGCGCATACTGCGCATTCGAACCGACAAGCCTGTGGATGAGATCGACACGCTCGACCGCGTGCGCGAAATATTTCAGCAACAGTCCTCGCTCACTGCCCTTCGGCCGTCAGCCGGGCTTCCGCAAGGCGGCGACGATGAGAACGGGAGGTTGGGCCAGGGACCGAAGACCGAAGGCCGACAACGCTCCTAGAGCGTGTGCCCGCTCTGCTGTTGCCCTACCGGCGCCACGCAGCCGTGCGCCACTTCACACACCGCGTGCTCGAACTGGATCGTGGTGTGGTAAATGCGGAAGCGCTCGCGCAGCGCGATCTTGACGTCGCGCAGGATCGCTTCGCTCTCCGACGGCGGAATGTCGGCGATGCTGATGTGGCACGACAGCGCGTGCGATTCCGACCCCAGGCTCCACACGTGCAGGTCGTGCACGTCGTTTACGCCCGGAATGGCGTGGATGGCTTCCGCAATCCGCCCTAGCTGCATCCCCCGCGGCGTCCCTTCCAGCAGGATGTTCAGCGTCTCGCGCACAATGCCGAGCGACGACCACAGGATCAGCACCGCAATCCCGATCGAGAGTGCCGGATCGATCCACGTCTGCCCCGTCCACAGGATCGCCCAGCCGCCCAGGATCACCGCCGCCGTCGAAAGCGTGTCGCCCACCTCGTGCAGGAAGGCGCTGCGGATGTTCACGTCGCGGCTCGATCGCCACAGCAGCAGCGCGATCACGCCGTTCATGATCACGCCCGCCCCGCCCACCATCATCATCAGGTCGGGATGCACCTCCACCGGCGCGTTCAGCCGGCGGAACGCCTCGTAGAAAATGCCGAAGCTGATCACCACCAGCGTGCCCGCGTTCAGGAACGCCGCCAGCACGCCCGCGCGCTGATAGCCAAACGTCTTGGTCGACGACGGCGGACGCTGCTGGATGTACACCGCCGCCAGCGAAAGCAGCAGCGCCAGCAGGTCCGAAACGTTGTGTCCCGCCTCCGACAGCAGCGCCAGGCTGTGCGCCCGGATGCCGGCAAACACCAGCAGGCCGATGTAGACCAGGGTGGCGGCGAGCGAAAACTTCAGCACGCGCGAGGTGTCTTGACGGTGCGCGTGCTTATGCATGCGTTCAGTTTACTGTCGCGTGCGAGCGGCGTTCAACAACCCTGCAGAAGCCGGCTCTTGGCATTTCGCAACGAGCATTTGACCGGGCAGCGTGGGACGCGCCGGGGCGAAGGGCTGACTGCCAGGTTCTAAATGCCCGCCCACCTTGGGCACCGGCGTGCCCACAATTCCCGGCCCGCTCCCGCCACCCCGCCAGGGCCCTCTGCGGGCCGCGACTCTGCTTGTAAGTAGCTCGATTTCCGCCATTTACGGGCAGCCCCGCGCGCCTGGGCTGCACCCAATGGTGTACAGCGTGCAGCCAGGCGCGAAGGAGTGAGTTCTACTGGCCGCTCGATATTTCCTTTGCGCGCCCTTCGTCAATTTCGCGGGCACATCCCGCGGCATCGCACACAAAAATCCATCGGGGAGACAAGAGTTATGAGCAAGCACGTCTATACATGGGTTCTGGCGCTGGCCGTTTCAGCGACCCTGGCCTATGCGCAGGCGCCTTCGCAGACGCCGGGCTATCCGCAGGCGTCGCCCGGACAAGCGCCCACAACCCCTTCCACGTTCCCGCAGACCAGCGATCCCACACAGACCAACAAGAATCCTGACCAGACCAAGGACGAGACCCAGCAGCCGGCCAGGACCGAACCGGCCAAGCCTGAGAAGGCCGAGGCCAGGGTCGACGATGCAACGCTGGAGCGCCAGGTCAAAGAGCAGCTTTCGACCGACAGCAGCATGTCGAACGTTGTCGTGAAGGTTGAGAACGGCAAGGTCACCCTCACCGGCAGCGTCGCCAACAAGGACGACAGGAAGAAGGCGAAGGAAATGGCGAAGGCCGTTCCCGGCGTCCACAAGGTCGAGACCAAGCTGGAAGTTGCGCCCTCCACCGGCGCCTCCGCGTCGAGCAAGGCGCCAGGCAGCACCGACGCGCACGCCACGGCTGACACGCAGAAGTCCACCGCCGGCGCGACCGCTGGCAGCGCCACCAGCGCCAACGCCGGCGAGGGCCGCGCTGACACGATGGGCTCTGTCCCCAGTGGCAGCCAGAGCGCCGCGCCAAGCAGCGCCAACCCGAGCACATCGTCGCAGAGCGGCATGGGGCAGACGCCGAGCAGCGCCTCTGGTGCCACTGCGGCAGGCTCGGCGGCGCAGGCCCAGTCGCAGATTCAGGGCGCCCTCATGCAGCAAACCAACCTGAGCGGCGTAACGGTTGCGGCGGCCAGCGACAGCAGCAACAACATTCAGCTTTCCGGTACCGTCTCCAGCGAGGCTGACAGGGACCAGGCCACGCGCATCGCGCAGTCCGTGGCGCCCAACATCAACATCGTTGACAACATCAAGGTGACCGGCTCACCGTCCGGCTCATCCAGCGGCGCGATCGCCGGCGCCGGATCCACTGGCGCGCCCGGTCTGCCGCAAACCGACCAGCCTCCTGCCGGCCAGACCAGCGGCTCGCAGGCGTCCGGCAGCCAGGCGGGCACTCAGTCCGGCGCTCAGCAGTCGACCACGGGCGGCCTCGCCGCCGGCGGCCAGACCGTGGGCGGCGACCTGCAATCGCAGATCCAGACCGCGATCAAGAACGAGAGCACGCTGGCCACGAGCAACATCAACGTCAACGTCACCGACTCAGAGATCGAGCTGACCGGCGCCGTCTCCACCGGCAAAGAGAAGCAGACCGCCAAGCGCATCGCCCAGTCCTACGCGGGCAATCGCAAGGTCGTGGATCACATCACCGTGACCGGCAAGGGCAAAGACTCGAGCGACTCGATGACGCCGCCGAAATAGCCTCGTTCGGCGTCCAACTCCGGCGGCTGCCGCAGACGGCAGCCGCTCTTCTTTTCTTCTCACAGGTTTTGCTTCGAACGGGCGCCGGCATGGTGCCCCACGCCTGCCCTGTTTTGCCGGACGTGGACCGGCGATTGCGTCGTCGCCGCCAGCGCGTCCCTGCCACCCCCGCCAATCCGCTCTCCGGCATGAGATAATCACAGCAGATTCCCACGTCTGGAGAAGTTTGTTGCGTCCTGTCCAAAGATCTGTTTTCTGGTTATTGCTGGTTGCGCTGGGGTGCTCAGCGCAGTCGGCCTCGAATTCCGATGTCAACCGCCGCGTGGAACACCTGCTGCGGGCCCACTACAACATTCCCGCCAGCGTAAACATCGCCATCGGTCCGCGCCGCCCCAGCAGCGAGTTCCCCACTTACGACCTAGTCCAGGTCACGCTCAGCCGCGCCGACAAGACCACCACCCGCGAGTTCCTGCTCTCCAAAGACGGGCAAACGCTGAAGCAGTTGGTCAACATCGACGACCCGACGGAAAAGATTGACCTCAAGGGCCGTCCCTGGCGCGGCGCCAAAGACGCCAAGGTCACCGTCATTACCTACGACGACTTCCAGTGCCCCTTCTGCTCGCGCAACCACCAGACCATGTTCGACGCCCTGCTCAAGAGCTACGGCGATCGCGTGCGCTTCGTCTACAAGGACCTGCCGCTGGCCACGCTGCATCCCTGGGCCACGCGCGCGGCCATCGATTCCAACTGCCTGAACGCGCAGAGCAACGACGCCTACTGGGATTTCGCCGACTACGTGCACGCCAACCAGCGCGCCATCACCGGCGCCCAGCGCACGCCTCCCACCGATCCCAGTCCTGAGAAAGTGAAGGAATTCCAGCAGCAGGCGGCCACCGACCGCGCCGGCCAGTTCGCCCGCCTCGACGGCGCCGCGCAGGATGCCGCCCGCAAGCACGGGCTCGACCTGCCCAGGCTCCAGGCCTGCCTGAAGAGCCAGCCCGACGACGCCGTGAAGGCCTCGCTGGCCGAAGCCGAAACCCTTGGCCTCGATTCCACGCCGGTGAATTTCGTCAATGGGGTCAAACTCGACGGCGCCGTACCCGAAGAAGACTTTCGCAAGGCGCTGGATCAGGCCCTGCGCACTGCCGGGCAGCCTGCCGGTCCGGCCGGCGCCTCCGGCCCCAATGACGCGTCAGGCCAGGGCCGTAATTCCAACTAGCGGGAGCACGATCTGATCGCATCGTTCATTCGCAAACCTGGGCCAGTGGCGGCGCTGGTACTGCTCATGGCCGCTGCCGTCGCCTGCAAGGCCAAGCCGGGCGGCGACGTGGTCGCCACCGTCAACGGCAAGAAGATCCTCCGCGCCGAACTGGAGAAGTACTATCGCAACCAGACTGCCGGCACGCCGCAGCAGCCCGCCCAGCCGGTCAGCGACGAGCAGTCCGCCAGCCTGCGCCTCAGCATCCTCAAGGAACTCATCGACAACGAAATCATCATGCAGCACGCCGAGAAGCTGGCGCTGCTCGCCACCGACGAAGAAGTGGACGACAAGCTCAAGGAGATCAAGTCGCCCTACTCGGCCGACGAATTCAAAAAGCGCCTGCAGGAAAAAGGCATCACCGAAGAGGACTTCAAGCGCGACCTGCGCCGCTCCCTCACCGCGCAGAAGGTCCTGAACAAGGAGATCACGTCCAAGATCAACGTCTCCGACAAGGACATCGAGAGCTATTACAACTCGCACAAGGCTGAGTTCAACCTCATCGAGCCCCAGTACCACCTGGCCCACATCATCGTCACGCCCATGCCCAATCCGCAGGTTCGCAACCTGAAGAACGACAAGGCCAACGGCGACGCCGAAGCGCGCAAGAAGGCGCAGATGCTGATCAACCGCCTCGACAGCGGTGAAGATTTCTCCACCGTGGCGATGAACTACTCCGAAGACCCCGACTCCAGCAGCAACGGCGGCGACATGGGCTTCGTCCCCGAGTCGGCGCTGAAGGGGACCGACCCGCTCACCCGCGACGCCGTGATGAAGCTCAAGCCTGGCCAGTACAGCGCCATCATCCGCGCCGTCGATCCGCGCACCGGACAGGTGGTGGGCTACCGCATCGTGAAGCTCATCTCCAAGGAACCCGCGGGTCAGCGGGACCTCACCGATCCGCGCGTGCAGCAGGCCATCCGCGAGCAGCTCCGCGACCGCCGCGAGCAGTTGCTCAAGGCCGCGTACTACGAGAGCATCCGCGACCAGGCAAAAGTGGAAAACTTCTTCGCCGATGAAGTTCTGAAGAACGCCGGCGCGCGCTAAAAACGCTTGCCGCCGATTTCCGCGGATAAACGCGGATCAAAACAGCCAGGACCTCAGGTCGCTCTTCTCCCGGCAAGTTTTTTCGTTACTCGACTACCGCTAACACATCCCCGGCATTCACCGCCGCCCCCTCGCTGACGGCAATCTTGCTGACAGTCCCCGCCTTGGGCGATTTCAGCTCGTTCTGCATCTTCATCGCCTCGATCACCAGCACGCCTTCGCCGGCCTCGACCTTGGCGCCCACGGGCGCAAGCACCCGAATCACCTTGCCTGGCATAGGGGCCAGCAGCCTGCGAGGGCCGTCGGCATGTCCGGCGGCTGCGCGCCGGCTGCGCAGCGCCCTGGGATCGCGGACCTCCACCAGGAAGCGCCGCCCGCGCACTCGGATTTCTGCCGCGCCGTTCTCGGTGATGGTGGCATCGCGAAAGACTTCGTAGGACCTCCCGCCAATCAGCAGTGACAGCATGTCGCGCCCGACAGCGACCGCATCCGCTGTCACTTCCCGGCCGTCCACCAGCACCCGCCACTTGCGGCTGCCCCGCTCAAGCCTTCCGTTGGCTTGAGCGGGATCTTCGGCGGACGCTCCTGCGCCCGCGTTTTCCAGCGCTTTCAGCTCCACCCGGCGCCGCTTGCCGTCAACCATGACGTCGTAAATCATCGCAGCGACTCCTCGCGCGCCGCCCGCTTCCAGTTCCCCTTCTGCGGTTGCACCGGGCCGTTCCGGGCGCCCCACTCAGGCCCTCCATTGGCTTGAGGGGCGAAGTTGGCCGGCACAACTCCTGCGCTTCCGTTCAGTGCGCTGAAGATGGCCGCCGCGGCCGCCGCAACTTCCGCCAGGTCGCCGTCCTCGCGCTCCGCGCCCCCTTCAGCCCGCGCCAGCAGCCGATCCAGGAAGCCCGTGTCGATTTGCCCCGCCACAAACTCGGGGTCGCGCAGGATGCGGCGAAACAACGAGAGATTGCTGCGGATCCCGCCGATGAAGTACTCATCGAGCGCGCGCCGCAGCCGCGCGATGGCCGAAGCCCGGTCGTCGCCGAACGCGATCAGCTTGGAGAGCAGCGGATCGTAGTCGAGCGGCACGGTCCATCCTTCGTACACCCCGCTGTCCTCGCGTATGCCGGGCCCGGAGGGCGTCACCAGCCGCGCAATGCGCCCCGGCGAAGGAAAAAAATTGTTCTCCGGGTCCTCGGCGTACACCCGGCATTCGATCGCGTGCCCGCGCAGTTGCACATCGTCTTGCGCGAAGGGCAGCGGCTCACCCGCCGCGATGCGCAGTTGCAGGTGCACCAGGTCGAGCCCGGTGACCAGCTCCGTCACCGGATGCTCCACCTGCAAACGCGTGTTCATCTCCAGGAAGTAAAAGTTGCGTTGCGCGTCCACGAGAAACTCGATCGTCCCCGCGTTGGTATAGCCCGCCGCCAGCGCCGCCCGGACGGCCGCCTCGCCCATGGCGCGCCGCATCCGCTCATCCACCAGCGGCGATGGCGCCTCTTCCACCACCTTCTGATGCCGCCGCTGCAGGGAGCACTCGCGCTCGCCCAGGTAAACGCAGTGGCCGTGCTCATCGGCCAGGACCTGGATTTCGATATGCCGCGGCCGCTCGATCAGTTTCTCGATGTAGACCTCGCCGTCGCCGAACGCGCGCAGCGCCTCGCTCTGCGCGTCGCGCAGCGCGGCCCCGAGCTCGCTTTCGCTGCGCACCAGCCGCATGCCCTTGCCGCCGCCGCCCGCCGCGGCCTTGAGCATCACCGGATATCCGATGTCGCGCGCCAACCGGCGCGCCTCCTCTGCTGACGCAAGGCCGCGCGTCGACCCCGGCACCATCGGGACGCCCGCCGCCCGCATCGCCTGCCGGGCGCGGGTCTTCGACCCCATCAGCTCCATCGCCGCCGCCGTCGGCCCAATGAACTTAATGCCCGCTTCCTGGCAGGCGCGCGGAAACTCCGGCCGCTCCGACAGGAACCCGTAGCCGGGATGCGCCGCCTCGGCCCCGCTGCGCCGCGCCACCTCGATCAGCTTGCCGACGTTCAGGTAAGACTCCGCCGCCGGCGCCGCCCCGATCCCGTACGCCTCGTCGGCCTGCTGAACATGCAGCGCCGCGCGGTCCACGTCCGAATAGACGGCGACCGTGGCGATGCCCGCCTCGCGGCACGCGCGAATCACCCGCACCGCGATCTCACCGCGATTGGCAATCAGCACTTTGCGGAACATAAAAGGACGCTGCTGCTCCTCGCTGATTCCTGCTGGACAATGCGCCGCCGCTTCCCCTCAATGATTGCCCTTGGCGGGGTTCAGCCAGTGGCCGGCGGCCGGCAGCGTTTTCCGATTCTAAAAGAAAAGCCCGGCCGCTTCGGCCGGGCTCTGATCACAGGCAACCCTCACTTGGTCGGCTGGTCGAGCGTGATGCCGCCCGGACCTTGCTGCTTCTCCGCCTTGGCCTTCTTGGTGGCCATGGTCTTGTCCACCCACTCGTCAGCCGTCTTCAGGTCCGCCTGCCGCGCTTCCGAATCGCCGCACGCGATGTCACCCTTGCGCCGATACAGCAGGTTCATGTAGGCCATCGCGTCGTCGTAATCGGGACGCAGATCGAGCGCCTTCTTCAGCATATCAATGCCTTCATTCACACGCGGCTCGTTCTTCTCCTTCAGCTGCTGGCAGAGCTTGTCGTTCTTCTTGCCGGTGACGTCGTCGTCCACCTTCATCCCTTCGGCGGCCTTCAGGTCGGCCGAGTCCTTGTAGGACTGCGTCCAGTCGATCACCGCCACCGAGTAGTACGCCTCGGGATCGTTGGGATCGAGTTCGATCGCCTTCTTGTAGTACTCCTTCGCGTCGTCGAACTTCTTCATCTGCAGATACAGGTACGCGATGCCCTTCACGCTGTTCACGTTCTTGGAATCGCGCTGCAGTACGTTCTTGTACTCTTCGATCGCCTGCTCGCCGTACTTCACGTTGTCGGGGCTGTCGACGCCGGGGATGTACTGTTGCGCATAAGCGGTGGCCAGGTAGAGCCGCGCGTTGATCAGCGAGGGGTCCTGCTGCACCGCGTTCTTGAAGTGGTCAATCGCCTCTTCGTAGCGCGCGTTCTTGTAGGACTGCACGCCCTTGTTGAGCTGGTCGCGTGCCCGCAGCTTGTCGCAGCCGGCGGCCACCAGCATCACCCCCGCCAGGGCGCAGATCGCCAGCGCCCTCCCCGCGGTTTTCCTGCCTCCGTTCACCCTCTGTTCGCTTCGCCTCATTTGAGTTCCATCACTCCGTAAGGAATTCGCCGGGCCCCTTGCGCCGCGCCCATCGGGCGCCCCGCAAACGCGGGATTATACGCGCGCCAGCGGCGCGCCATCGTGACTCAACCGGCCGTGTCCGCAAAATTGTTTGGGCCGAAAAGCCGCGCGCCCGGCGCCATGCGCCGGGCCCGCGTGACGTCTTAGCCGCCCTGCTCGATCTTCGCCGTGATCAGGCCGATCTTCAGGTCGGGGTCGGCGCCGTGCGCGATGTCGATCACCTGCGCCACGTCGGCGAAGGGCAGATTGTCGTCCGCCTTCACGAACATTACCTTCTGCGCGCGCGTCTTGTAGATGTCGGTTAGCCGTCCCTGCAGCGACTCCCAGGTCACATCGTCCTGGTTGATCTTCAGCGACGGCTTGTCGGTGCCGTTGGAGATGAGCTGCACCACAATGGTGCGGTCCATCGGCTCACTCTGCTTGGTCTGGTCCTTCGGCGGCTGCGGCACCAGCGCGTCCAGGCCCTTGGGCGTGAGCGGTGTGATCACCATGAAGATGATGAGCAGCACCAGCAGCACGTCAATCAGCGGCGTTACGTTGATGTCGGCGGAGGGCCCGTTGCCACTCCCCATGCTCATTGCCATAGCCGGAACCTTTCGTCAGCCCGCTCGCGGCGGGCTTGAATTCTTGCCGCTATTTCCCGCCGCCCGTCGGCGCTGTCCCCGGCGCCGGCGCGAACGATCCCTGTTTGCGCTGCTCGGTGAGCAGCCCAAGCTGGTCCACGCCCGCGGCGCGCACGTTGTCCACCACCTCCACCACCGACCCGTACTTGGCGCGCGCGTCGGCGCGGATGAACACCCGCTTGTCCACTCGGTTGGCGATGCGGTCTTTGATCTTGGGTGAAAGCTGGTCGGCCGTCGTCTGGTCGTTGCCGAAGAACACCTTGCCGTCGCGCGTGATCGCCACCAGCAGCGCGTCTTCCTTGTCGGCGTCCGGCATCTGCTGCGGATTGTCGGTCCTGGCCATGTCCACGCTCACGCCCTTCTGCAACATCGGCGTGATGACCATGAAGATGATCAGCAGCACCAGCATCACGTCCACCATCGGTGTGACGTTGATGTTCGAATTGACCTTGCTGCCTTCGTCTCGTTTTGCGATTGCCATGCTCTGCTATCTCCCGCCTCAGCCGCTGTTTTCGCGCCTGCGGGCCCGCCCTGCCGTTGGCAGCCGGGCGGACCCGATTCAGGCTGGAGGAAAACAACCTCGAGGCCCTGGAACTACGGTCGGCGCGCTGCGCCCCGCCGCTTCAGGAAGTAATCGATCAGCTCGCTCGACGAGTTGTCCATCTCCACGTCGAACGCTTCCACGCGGTTGGTGAAGTAGTTGAACATCATCACCGCGGGAATGGCCACGAACAGCCCGATGGCCGTCGTCACCAGCGCTTCGGAAATGCCGCCCGCCACCGCGCCCAGTCCGGTTGCCTTCTGGTTCGAGATTTCGCGGAATGCGTTCAGAATGCCCACCACCGTGCCGAACAGGCCCACGAACGGCGCCGTCGATCCGATGGTCGCCAACCCGCCCAGGCCGCGCTTCAGCTCGGCGTGAACGATGGCTTCGGCGCGCTCCAGCGCGCGCTTGGAGGCTTCAATCGTCTCGCCCGGAATGTCCGAGGAATCCGAGTGCGCCCGGAATTCCTGCAATCCCGCGGTCACGACCTTCGCCAGGTGGCTCTTCTTGTTGCGCTCGGCTACGCGGATCGCCTCATCGATCTTGCCTTCGCGCAGCGCTCCCGCCACCGCCGGCGCGAAGGCGCGCGACTGCTTGCGGGCGGCGCTGAACGCCATCCAGCGGTCAATCATCACCCCGATCGACCAGCCCGACATGATGAACAGGATGATGACCACGATCCGGGCCAGCCACCCCATCTGCTTCCACAATGAAACCGGGTCCCATCCAACCGCGCCCTCTCCCTGCATCCAGAGCGCCAGGGTCCCGGCATGCGTCATTGCCAGTGCTGCTAGGTTTGCCAACATGAGTTGTTGTTTTCCTCCTCAGGAACTCGTTACGAATGACCGATTGCTGAAAAACTCCGGGCCGCCTGCGTCCATCCTTGCCGGCGGCCCCGGCCTTCTTACAGACAACGTCTCAGACGCCGCGAAAATCCCACGATTGTACGCCTCCGCGCCAGCCCGGCGGCCACAGCAGCTTTGATTCCTCGTACCTGCTCCGGGTGGGCCTGCCCTACCCATTGCCGCCTGCGTCCGGCCCAAGACGTTTAGCCGCCCGAGAGCGTGAAGTTCACCGTAATCTGCGTCTCCACCTCGACCGGTTCGCCGTTCAGGATGTACGGCTTGTAGCGCCACTGCTTCACCGCATCGAGCGCCGCCTGCACCAGCATCGGGTGTCCGCTGGCCACCCTCAGGCCTTCGATCGTGCCCTGCTTGCTGATGATGGCTTGCAGCACCACTGCGCCCTGCACGCGCGCCGCCTTGGCGATCGCCGGATAAATCGGCTTCACGTCGTGGATCAGGTTGCCCGTGGTCACGCCCTGCGAGACGCGCACCCGCTGCGGTGTCGCCACCTTCGGCACCGCCACCGGCGCGGAGCTGATGATGCCGCCAATGACGCCGCCCATCTGCCCGCCCGGCACGCCGCCGGGCACGCCGCCCACCACGCCCGCCACCCCGGAAACCGGCGGCGGCGCTTCCTCTTCCTTGATCATCTGGATCTTCTGGGGAATCTTGGTGGGTGTGCGGAGCTGCCCGTTTTCAATTTCCGTCTGGACGATCTTGACCACCTTCACCGGAGTGGCCGCCGGAGGCGGCGGTGGCGGAGGTGGCGGTGGCGGGGCCACCAGGAACGTCATGAGCTGCTGCTTCGGCAGCGCCTCGGTATAAATCAGCGGGATCAAAATCAGGATGATGATCAGCCCGGTCTGGAAGGCGAACGAGAAAATCGTCGTCCAGCCCCGCTTCGTTTTTAGCCGGCCGCCGGATTCAATAAGGCTGTCTTCAAACATAGCCTCATACCCCCCTGCAACACGTGTCCCTGTTGTTTTGACACCGGAAGCCGCCAGTTTGCTCCCGGGATGGTCTCTGCTGCTGGGCCCTTTCCGCCCCATCGCGCCAAAACCCGGCGCCACGGGGCCGTTTTCCTTGGAAATTATGCCTTTACCCGGACCTTCTGCTTCCGGGCCGGTTCACTGGCCACCGGGGCCAGGGTCCTGCGTCCCTGCTTCGCGCGCCACTCCTGGTAAGCCACCAGCATGGGCGCGGCGACCGCGACGGACGAATACGTACCGATTAAGATGCCGATTACCAGGGCAAAGGAGAACCCATGCAGGACCTCCCCGCCGAACACATACAACGAGAGCACCGTCAGGAATGTCAAGCCTGAGGTCAGGATCGTCCGGCTCAGCGTCTGGTTGATGCTCCGGTTCACGATGTCGCCCAGCGGCTCGCGCCGCAGCAGCTTCAGGTTCTCGCGAATGCGGTCGAAGATCACGATCGTGTCATTCATCGAGTAGCCGACCAGCGTCAGGATGGCGGCAATCACCGTCAGGCTGATTTCCTTGTTGGTCAGCGAGAACGCGCCCACCGTGATCAGCGTGTCGTGGAACACGGCCACCACCGCCGCCACGCCGTAGATCAGTTCGAAGCGGAACCACAGGTACACCAGCATGCCCGCCAGCGATCCGAGGATCGCCCAGCGCGCCTGGGTCTGCAGTTGCTTGCCGACCTGGGGCCCTACGATCTCCACGTTGCGCACGCCGAAGCCGGAAAGATAAAAGCCGTCTTTCAGCGCGTCCACTACTTTCGCATCCACC
Organism: Terriglobales bacterium; assembly: GCA_035651995.1. Taxonomy (NCBI): domain Bacteria; kingdom Pseudomonadati; phylum Acidobacteriota; class Terriglobia; order Terriglobales; species Terriglobales bacterium. The sequence continues at coordinate 14,183 of DASRER010000035.1, forward strand.
GCCTGGCGCAGGTCGTCAATCGAGCGCAGCACGCCCCCGTGCGCCTTGTCGCGGAAGCTCACAATCTTCTGCGCTTCGGCCTGGTATTTCTGCGTCGCGTCGGTCCCGGCGCGCAGCGGGTCTTTTTCCATCAGGAAATTCTGGATGGTGAGCGAGCTGGCGTTGTTCAGGTCTCGCTTGCCGGCGTTGGCGGCGGCCTGCGAGGCCGGCGAACTCTTCTCCAGCGCCTCGATGATGGTGTTCTTGCCCTTGTCCAGCGAGGCCTCGCTGGTTTCCTTCTCTGCCAGGCCGATCAGCACCTCATTGCTGCCAGCTTCGCCGTAGCGCTGGATGCGGGCGTTCTTCAGCCCGGCGCGGTCCAGGTCGCCGCGGATCTGGTCCAGGTTCGGCGTGTCCACGAACTTCACATACGCGTCGGTGCCGCCGCGAAAGTCAACACCCAGCGGAATGCCGTGCCACAACAGCATGCTGAGCACGCCCGCCACGCTGAACATCAGCGAGAAGCCGAGAAAGTACCACTTCTTCCCTAACCAGTCGATGTTCGGATTACGAAAAAACTCCACAAGTACCCCGGAATTCCTTATTTGTCGTTTCCTGTTGGTCCTTTGTCATGGGCGGCGCTCTTCGACGCCATCCCGCGCTCTCGCCAGGTAACCGATATCAAATCACCAGTCGCTAAATGCTCAGCGCTTCGCCCGGCTGCTTGCGGTTCAGCACCGCATCGAAGATCACGCGCGAAACGAACACAGCCGTAAACAGGTTCGCCAGCAGGCCGAAGGTCAGCGTGACCGCAAAGCCGCGCACCGGCCCGGTGCCGAACACGAACAGAATGAATGCCGAAACAATCGTGGTGACGTGCGTATCCACGATCGTCACCCAGGCGTGCTTGAAGCCCTGGTCGATCGCCGCCGCAGCCGACTTGCCCGCGCGCAGCTCCTCCCGGATGCGCTCGAAAATCAGCACGTTGGAATCCACGCCCATGCCGACCGTCAGGATCACGCCGGCAATGCCCGGCAGCGTGAGCGTAGCCCCGGTGAAGCCGAGGAAGCCCAGCAGGATGATCAGGTTCAAAATCAGCCCGACGTTGGCGTTGATGCCCGCGCCGCGGTAGTACACCAGCATGAAGATCAGCACCGCCGCCATGCCGATGATGGCCGCGCGCACGCCCTGCCGGATCGAATCGGCGCCCAGCGACGGCCCCACCGTGCGCTCCTCCAGGTACCGGATGCCGGCCGGCAGCGCCCCCGAGCGCAGCACCATGGCCACGTCTTTCGCGCGCTGCTCGTCGCCAATGCCGGTGATCTGGCCGCTGTCGTGAATCGTTTCCTGGATGGTCGCCACTTCCTGCACTTTGTTGTCGAGCACCACCGCGAGCTGGTCGCCCACGTGCGACCCGGTGAAGGCCGCGAAGCGGCGTCCGCCGTCGCCGGTCAGGTTGAAGTGCACCGCCGGACGCCCGTTCTCATCCCGCGATGACGAAGCGTCCCGCAGGTCGCGCCCCGCCACGGCCGAGCTGCGCGAAATCAGGTAGAAGGCCTCGGCCGGCTGGTCCCCGCCACCCGAGCGGAAGTTCCGCCCCTTCATCAGCACCTGGTCAGGTGGGATCGACCCGTTGTGCGCCGCCAGCGCTTCCTGCTCGCTCGCGTACGGCCCGCCAAACGACTGCCGGATTTCCAGCATGGCGGTGGACTGCATGATCTCTTTCACCCGCCCCGGATCGTCGACGCCGGGGAGCTGAACAAGAATCTGGTAATCGCCCAGGCCGTGCTCCTGGATGATCGGCTCGCTCACGCCCAATTGGTCAATGCGGTTGCGGATGGTCTCGATCGCCTGCTGCACCGCCTGGTTCTTCAGCGCGGCCAGCGACTGCGCCTTCATCGAGAGCGTCCACGTGTTCTCGGCCCCGGAAGCCAGGTCCCACTCGGGAAGCTGCTCACTCACCAGGTTGCGCACCTGGCTGGTCGCGTCGGGCGGAACTCCGCGGATCACCACTTTGTCGGGCGCGCTCGCCGCGTCGGGCTTGCTGATGTCGCTGTAGGTAACGCCGGCGCGCTTCAGTTGGTCCTTCAGGCGCTCCACCACGCGGTCGGATTCGGCGTTGACCGCGTCGGCAACCTGCACTTGCAGGATCAGGTGCGTGCCACCCTTCAGGTCGAGCCCGAGATGAATGCGGTCGGTAATCCCGGCCAGCAGCGCGCCGCCGCTCACGCCCTTCGGTATCCCAACGATGCCGAACAGGAACACCAGCAGCACCGCGCCAATCAGTATCGTTTTGCCGAGTAGGTTCTTCTTCATGAACTGCCCTGGGTCATTGAAGATCGGGTCATTGAAGATCGGGTCATTGTCTCATCGGGTCATTTGGCCGCTGTCGGCTCACGTGTCCAGTCTCAATGACCCGATGACCCGATGGCCCGATGTTCACTGCTATCAACTTTTTTCTTCCGCCACCTGCACCACCGACGACCGCGTCACTTCCAGCCGCAGGTTGTCGGGCGGCACGCGCAACTGCACCGCGTCCTCCTTGATGGCGATGATGGTGCCGCGCAGGCCGCCGCTGGTCACCACTTTGTCGCCCGTCTTCAGCGCGTTCAGCATCTCCTGCCACTTCCGCTGGCGCCGCTGCTGCGGCAGGATCAGCAGAAAGTAAAAGACACCGAAAATGAACACCAGGGGCAGCCACATCAGGATGCCCCCGCTGCCGCCCGGCGCCTGCAGGAGGACGCCTGCGCTGCTGAAGACTGTCATCGGAGCGGCCAAGTCCTCTCAACCGGGAACTCGCAGCGCCCATGCTCGTGCTCGTCGCTGCCCAGTCTTTCCTCTGTGCTTCTGCTTCGGGATTCGGGTCCCCAGGGGTACAAGCCTCGGGGATGTCCTTGCCGCTCAGGCGCGCGCGGACAACTGCTGCTTCCGTCCCTTGCCCCAGGCGCCTGCTTGCCGCCGTCCGCGTGGTGCCTCGGTGAAGGTCGGGCGTTACAGACTGGGGTGCTGCTCAATGCCACTTCGGAATGCCGCGTCCCGCCGCCACCCCCGCAAACTGCCCCGAACGCGGCGCAGGGGGACCTCAGACACAAGCCCTGCCAACTCCCCAAGTCCCATAGAATGCCGCAGCCTGCGCGCAAGTGTCAAGGTTCCAGAGACAACAGAGAGAGCGCCGGGACAAAACGGTGCAGTACGCACAATTTACGTTGCACTCACAACCGTTTTGCACGCCGGCGACCTCGCCCGCGAGCATCCCGGCACGAATATCTCGGCCCAGCACAACCCGCGTGGCGCGGGCGCCCTCGTCCGCGAGCTGGCCACCACTGCCCTCGAGGCTGTAGCGACGGGCGCCCTCGCCCGTCGGCACGCCACCTCACCCGGTTGTAGAGCAAACGCGGGAGCTCACGTAGCGACGGGCGCCCTCGCCCGTCGGCACGTCACCACCGACCGTGGGGATGTAGGCGACCTCGCCCGCACCCAGGTCCATGCACTCGACCTCTGCCAACCACCCCGCCCGCAAAGCGGGCGACATTCGTTGGCCCAGGGCCGAAGCCCCGGGGTACACGCCGGGAAACCATCGTGCCCTGGAGGGGCGGCACTCACCGCGCCACCGAAGCTCCCTGCTCAATCCGCTCCCTTACCCCGCGCATCACGCCCAGGTAATACGCCAGGTTGTGCGCCGTGTTCAGCACCCCCGCCAGCGACTCGTTCGTCGCATACAAGTGCCGCAGATACGCCCGCGAATAGCGCGCGCACACCTTGCACCCGCACCGCGGATCGAGCGGCCCGTCGTCCGCCGCGTAGCGCGCATTCTTGATCGTGATGCGCCCCTCGCTGGTGAACAGCAGCCCGTGCCGCGCCGCCCGCGTGGGCAGCACGCAGTCCATCATGTCAATCCCCATCTGGGCGTACTGCACAATTTCTTCCGGAGTGCCCACGCCCATCAGGTAGCGCGGCTTGTCTTCAGGAAGCAGCGGCACGGTCGCCGCCACCACCTCGCGTGTCATCTCGCGCGGCTCGCCCACGCTCAACCCGCCGATCGCATAGCCATCGAAACCGATCTCGATCGTGCGCTCGGCTGATTCTTTCCGCAGATCGGGGAAGACGCCGCCTTGCACGATGCCAAACAACGATTGCAGTCCGGCGGTTTCACTCGGTACTCGGCACTCGGCACTTGGCACTTCTACCCAAGGCGCCTCGTGCTTGTGCGCCTCGAAATACGCCCGGCACCTCCCCGCCCAGCGCGCGCTCAACTCCATGCTCTCCCGCGCCCGTTCCCGCTCCGCCGGATACTCGGTGCACTCGTCGAACGCCATGATGATGTCGGCGCCCAGCGCGATCTGCGCCGCCGTCGCGCTCTCCGGTCCCAGAAAACACGACGCGCCGTCCAGGTGCGAGCGGAACTCCACGCCGTCTTCGCTGATCTTGCGCAAGTCGCTCAGGCTGAACACCTGGAACCCGCCCGAATCGGTCAGGATGGGCCGCGGCCAGCTCATGAACTGGTGCAGCCCGCCCAGTTGCCGCACCTGCTCCACGCCCGGCCTCAAATAGAGATGATAGGTATTGCTCAGAAGGATCTCGACGCCCAGCTCCTCGAGCACATCCTGCGGCACGCTCTTCACCGTCGCCAGCGTCCCCACCGGCATGAAGACAGGCGTCTCCACCGTGCCGTGCGGCAAGCACAGCCGCCCGCGGCGCGCAGCGCCGGAGCGGGCAAGGATATCGAAGCGGAGGGACACAACAGAATTCTAGCGGACGGGAATGCGGTCAGTTCGGCGGCTCACAGGTCTTTCGGTTTCAGTCCCGTGTACTTCGCGATTTTCTTCAGGGCAATCGGACCGGTCTCCACCGAGTCGTGCCACGCCCACGTGAACTCCCGATATCCTTCGCGCTCACGCTGAACGTGCGATCCGCCTTTGCCAGGTTTGCGACGCCACCCGATGCGCAGCAAGGCTTGGTAAACACGCCGTGCTTTGCTGCCCGGCAACGAATTCACTGGAACTTGATAGCTTTCGGAGGCTTTCTCGACTCCTCGGTGCGATCTGCAATCACGCGCAATGCCAGCGCGGTAACCGCGACTTCGGCGTCCTCCCTGGTCGCGCCATAGGCCATGACTCCCGGCAGTTCGGGGACCTCGGCGAGCCATCGGCCGCCGGTTTCGCGTTCAAAAACGATGCTGAACGATTCCGGTCTCTCCGGTGGCTGCGGAACGGTGGCCATTCGCTCTCCCTGCAACTGGCAGGAACTGAACTTGAAAGCGATCATGGGGATTCAAGCGGCCCGCGCTCGTTCCACCATCCGAGACCGTCCAGCACCCCACATTTACAATGCTCCCCCATGCGACGACTCTTTCCCGTGCTGCTGTTCGCCATCATCACGACTACCGCGTGCCGCTCCGCCGAAGTCGATCTCAACCGCCTCCACCTCCCGCCCGGCTTCCACATCTCCATCTTTGCCGAGACCGGCGCGCATCCGCGCCTCATGGCCTTCAGCCCCGGCGGCGTGCTGCTGGCCACCTCGCAGAGCGACGGCCTGGTGCTGGCGTTCCCCGATCCCCTGCACACCGGCAAAGCGCAGCGCGTCGTGAAGGTCCTCGAAGACCTCGACGTGCCCCACGGCATCGCCTTCCACAACGGCAAGCTCTACATCGCGGAAACCAACCGCGTCGTCCGCTACGACTGGGACGAAGCCAGCCTGAAGGCCACCAACCCGCAGCCCATCCTGGAGACCCCGCGCAGCGGCATGCACTCCACCCGCACCATCGTCTTCGCCAACGGCAAGCTCTACGTCTCCATCGGCTCGTCGGAAAACGTCACGCCCGAAAAAGACCCGCGCCGCGCCAGCGTCATGGAGTTCAACGAAGACGGCGCCGGCGGACACGTCTTCGCCCGCGGCCTGCGCAACGCCGTCGGCCTCGCCTACAACGAGAAGACCGGCACCGTCTGGGCCGGCGACAACGGACGCGACTGGCTCGGCGACAACCTCCCTCCGGAAGAAATCAACGACCTGGGCAAGACCGGCGGCGACTTCGGCTGGCCCTACTGCTACGGCGACCGCGTCATCGATCCGGCCAACGCCGCCGAAGGCGCCAGGCGCTGCCCCTCCACCATTCCGCCGAAGGTGAAGTACCAGGCGCACTCGGCGCCGCTCGGCATCGCGTTCTACTACGGCTCGCAATTCCCCGCCGAATACCGCAACAGCCTCTTCGTCGCCTTCCACGGCTCGTGGAACCGCAGCGTCCCCACCGGATACAAAGTCGTCCGCATCCCGCTCCCCGATGGCTCCACGCCCGGCACGCCGCAGGACTTCATCACCGGCTGGCTCAAGCCCGGCGAAACCAAAAAGGGCGAATGGATGGGCCGGCCCGTGGGCATCGCCTTCGACAGCCAGGGCTCCATGTACGTCACCGACGACGCCAGCGGCCCCATCTACAAGATCACTTACGGTAAATAGGACGGTCATTGCGTTGTAGTTACATTTGTAGCTACAATACGGTGCGATTTGAATGGGACGAGCGCAAGCGCGCTCTCAATCTCAAGAAGCACGGAATTGACTTCGCGGATAACGCGATCCGAATCGCGCCACGCAAGAAACAAGTCACCCTTCGAGTCGACGCAGACGTTCTGGAGTTCTTCCGCAAGCGCGGCAAGGGTTATCAGACCGCAATCAACCTGTTGCTTCGGCGCTATATGGATGCTCAAAAGAAACGTGCCAGCTAGCCCTGTCTCTGTGTCTCTGCGGTGAACACCTTTACCCCGTCACCCTTCGGTGCTGCTCCAAAATAAAGTTGTCGGTCATCCCCGCGATGTAGTCGCACACCACGCGCGCCAGAGGTTCCTGTCGCGCTTTCTCCTGGTAGCTGCGCGGCAGGTCTTCGGGTTTCTGCATCCAGTGCGCGAACAGCTCTGAGATCACCCGATCGGCGTGCTCCTTCTCCGGCTTGAGATCAGGACTGTAATAGAGCGCCTCGTACAGAAACGCCTTCGCCTGCGCGCGCTGCCGCTCCACCGCATCGCTGAACGCCGCCAGTCGCTGCGGATTCGCGCGCACGTCTTCCACGCTCTTCACGCCGGCCGACGCGATGCGCGCCCGCGTGTTCTCGATCAGGTCGGTCACCAAGCGGTCGAGCATGCGCTTCAGCGCATCGTTGAAGCGCAGCTTCTCCGGAGCTGAAGGATGTTTCCGTCCCGCCTCGTCGTAGAAGCCCGCGAAAAGCTCCACCCGCTCCCGCACCTGCTCCAGCTTGAGAATGCGCGCTTCCATCCCGTCGTCGATATCGGCCGTGTTGTAGGCGATCTCGTCGGCCAGGTCGATCAGCTGCGCCTCCAGCGGTGGCCGCTCGTCCAGCAGGTACTCCGCCAGCTCGGGAAACTCGCCCGCGCTCCAGTCGCGCGAGTGCTTGATGATGCCTTCGCGCAGCTCGAACGTCAGGTTCAGTCCGGAAAACTCGGCGTAGCGCTGCTCGAAGCTCTCCACCGTGCGCAGGGCGTGCAGGTTGTGGTCGAAGCTCAGACCGTGCGCGCGCATTTCGGCGTCCAGCGCCTTCTCACCCGCGTGTCCGAACGGCGGATGCCCAATGTCGTGCGCCAGCGCCAGCGCTTCCACCAGGTCTTCGTTCAGCCCGAGCTGGGCCGCCACGGTGCGCGCGATCTGCGCCACCTCGATGGTGTGCGTGAGCCGGTTGCGGAAGTGGTCGGAGTAGCGCCGCGTGAAGACCTGCGTCTTGTTCTCCAGCCGGCGAAACGCGCGCGCATGGATCACCCGGTCGCGGTCGCGCTGGAAGGCGTCGCGATACGGATGCGGCGGCTCAGCGTGCCGTCGTCCGCGCGAGTCCTCGGCGCGTACCGCGTAAGGCGCCAGCATCACGTGAATTTATCACGCGCGGCCCCTCCAACCCCGGCGACGCCGCGGCGCCGAGAAACGGAAAGAAAAAGAGACGCAGTCACGCTGCGTCTCTCCCGGGAACTGAGGACTGTGAACTGAGGACGGCTCTACTTCACGCTGCTCTGCTGCTGCGCCAGCTTCGTTTTCGCCGACTCGAGCTTCTTCTGCACTTTGGCGACGTCGTTGTTGTCCACTTCCGCCGCCACCGACCTGTTCCACTCCTCCAGCGCGCGTTCCCAGTGCGCTGCCGCCAGCTTCAGGCGTCCTGTCTTGTTGAACAGGTCGCCGAGATGGTCCTGGATGGTTGCGTCGTTGTTGATCTTCTCGCTCGCCTTGCGCAGGTTGTCTTCCGCCAGCTCGTAGTTGCCCATCTTGTAGTAGACCCAGCCCAGCGAATCCAGGTACGCGCCGTTCTGTGGATCGAGTTCCACCGCCTTCTTGATGTATCCCAGCGCCTCGTCCAGCCGCACGCCGCGGTCGGCCAACATGTACCCGAGATAGTTCAGCGCCATCGCGCTGTTCGGGTCCGACGCGATCACCCGCTTGAAGGCCTCTTCCGCGGACTCGTACTTCTTCTGCCGCTCGTAGATCGAGCCCTGGATGAAGGCGGCATAGTCCTTCTCTTCCTGCTTCTTCGAGAGATCGAGCGCCTTGGCGATCGCCTCTTCCGCCTCCGGCCAGTGCCGCAGCCGGCTCTGGATTTGCGCCAGCGCGATATACACCTCGCGGTCCTCGGGCGCGCCCTTCAGCATCGCCTTCACCTGCGCAACCGCCTCTTCGCTCTTGCCGGAGTCGGCCATCTGGCCGGCGAGCACCAGCTTCATGGCGCGGTTCTGCGGCAGCCGCCCAACCGCTTCCTGCGCCGTGTTCGTGGCGTCCTGCCACTGCTTGGCGTCGCGATAAGTTTCGATCAGCTGGTCATACCCGCGCGCCACGTTCTCATCGCCCAGGTCGAGCATCTTGCGGAAGGCCTCGACGGCCAGCTGCGTTTTGCCCGCCTCGCGATACACCGTGCCCAGCCGCTCCAGAAACACCGCGCGATTGTTGCGCTCGGCGTTGCTCGGCGTGCTCCCCGCCGGCTTGCGGTTCGCGAGCTGGTTCAGGATCACCGCCGCTTCGTCGTACCGCCCCTGCGCCTCGTAGATCAGCGCCCGGTTGTACGGAATCTCGATCGAGTCCTGCACCAGCGCTTCGGCTTTCTTCAGCACGTCGAGTCCCGCGTCGAACTTGCCGTTGCGCCGGTAGATGTCGGCCATGCGCACCAGCGTGGTCGTGTCCTGCGGATCGGAGTCGGCAATCACCTTGAACTGCTCCAGCGCCGCCTCTGCCTGGCCGTCGTTCAGCAGGTTTTGCGCCAGCCCCCGCACCGCGTCCAGGTTGTCCTTGTCCTGGTCGGTGGCCTTGCGGTAGGCGTCAACCGCCTTCTTGTATTCCTTCTGCTGCTCGTAGGTGTAGCCCAGCGCCATGTACAGCTTGGCGGTGCGCGCCGCGTCGGGCACGCTGCTCAGCACCTGCGCCGCCTTCGCCGTGTTGCCCTCTTCGTTGTACAGGTAGGCCAGCGTTGTCACCGCGTCTTCCGAATCCGGATCGATGCTGATCGCCGTCTTGAATTCCTGCTCCGCCTTCAGCAGTTCGTTGTTCATGCGGTACAGGCGGCCCAGCAGCACGTGATCTTCAACGCTGGTGGGATCGATGCGCACGATCTGCTCGTACTGCTGGATGGCCAGCCTGAGCATCTCGTTCGAGCCCTGTCCGCCCTGCACGTCGCCCAGCGACCGCAGATAGATGCGCCCCAGCAGCTTGCGCGCGTCCAGGTTGTTCGGGTTTTTCTTGATGATCTCCTGCGCCTCGAGCACCGCGTCGCGGATGCGCCCCGTCTTGGCGTACAGCTCGGCCAGCCCGGCGCTCAGATACGACGAGTCCGGATCGTTCTCCAGCGCCAGCTTGTATTCCTCGATGGCCCGGTTGCCGTACTCGGTGCGGCCGTACATCACCACCAGCTCTTCGAAGATGTGCGCCATCGCGTAGTGGTAGTAGGCCGAGGCGCGGTCCGGCGCCTTCGGCGCGGCCGCCTTCGGGGCCGGCGGCGCGTCCTGCGGAGCTGCCTGTTCCGTTGCCGGCGCGGGACTTGCGGGAGCGCTGGCCGGTTCGGTCTTCTTCTGTTGCGCCAACGCGCCCGCGCACGTGAGACTCAGGATAAGTACGGTTGCCGTTTTCTTCATTGAGACCTGCAGGGAACCTGATTGCACGTTTTTTGGATGCCGCCACCCCGCCCCGGTATGCTGGCTATTTTACGCCGTTTCGCCCCCAACCGCGCTCAGGAAGAACGCCGGAGCGGCGCGAAATTGCGACGCATGGAACGTCGGTGCCATCGCGTCATGGGGTTCAATGTTTCACGATGTCCATTGAATTGCGCCGCATTGAACATCCCATCACCGGCTCATTGGTCCGCCTGCGGCCCAATCTTCACTGACCCGATGACCTGATATTCAATGTTGGCTTCCAAATCGCAGCGCTGCCCTCGCCTTCGCCTTGGCGGCTTCTTCTTCTCGATTGCGCGGTGGAGCGCTGGTCTCCAGTGAGCGCAGCAGGCGCAAGGAAATCTCGGCCACGTCCTCAATCGCCCCGTTGAACGCCGCCTCGTTCGCCTTCGACGGCTTGTTGAACCCGGTGATCTTGCGCACGAACTGCAGCGACGCCGCCCGCACCTCGTCTTCGGTCACCGGCGGCTCAAAGTTGAACAGCGTTTTGATGTTCCGGCACATGTGGATTGGATATCCTAAACCGCCGCCGCCGCGCTTCAATCACCTTTCACGCTTCGCGATACGGCGGCAATCACGCCGCCTGGCGCCGACTCCCCGGCCGGAGTCATCCTTTGAAGCTCCTCCACCACCGCCTGCGTCATCGCAACCAGCAGCGGACCGGCCAGCAACCCGATGGGCCCAATCGCAAACGTCCCGCCCAGCATGGAGAATCCCACCAGCACGGGATTCATCTTTACCCGCTTGCCCACCACGAGCGGCCGCAGAATGTTGTCCAGCGAGCCCACAAACAGGGAGCCCCACAGCGCCAGCCCGATTGCCTTCCAGTAAGAACCCGCCATCGCCAGCCAGATCGCCATCGGCGCCCAGACCAGCGGCGCCCCCACCAGGGGAATAATGGACGCCACGCCCCCGAAAAATCCCCACAATAGCGGCGAGCTAACCTCCACGAACCAGAACGCCAGCGTCAGGCATACTCCCTGTGCCAGCGCCACCACGAACACGCCGTTCACGTTGGCGACAATCGAGTCCCGCGCCGTCCGCAGCAGGTTGTCGGTCACGCCAGGACTCAGCGGCGACAGCGCCGCCACATGCCTCACCCACCCTGCCCCGTATCGCAGCAGGTAATAGAGGAAGAAGGTCGCCAGCAGCACCGTGATCAGCGCCGACGTCGCCCCGGCGAAGCCCTCCCGAATCTTGCCCAGAAGATAGGTCCCGCCCACCTTGACGCCCGAAATCAACTGCTCTCGAATCGTCTCCCGCGGCACCGGCAGCCGCGCCGCCAGTGCATCCAGCACGCGGTCGGTGGCTGCGGTGATCTTGTTGCCGCCGCCTTGCGATTGCTGCTTCACCGCTTCCTGCAGCCGCACCGCGTCTTTCACCAGCCGCACGCCGAACAGCGAGACCGTTGACCACATGACAACGAACACCGCCAGCGTGGTCAGAAGGCTCGCCAATCCGGGACGCCGCAATCGGCGGCTGGTCCGTTCATTCGCCGGGTGCAGCACGATCGCAATTACGCCCGCCAGCAGGAAGGCGCTGACAAACGGCCAGGCAAACCAGAAGAGCAGCAGGAGCTGCACCCCAAGCATGGTCCCGAGAACAATCCGCTGTTGTGAAACGGAGGGATGTGCCATGCGAGGACCTCGACCGTCGCTCCCGCCTTCGGGCCGTCGGGAGTTCGGTGGCGCGCTCCGGGCGCAGCGAATCAGAACATCATAATGGACGCCGGCGGGCGCCTGTCGTAAAGGCCTCCTACCTTGCCGTCACCACCACCGTCTGCTGTGTCCGCCCGTACTGGTTGGTCGCATAGAGGGTATAGGTCGTGGCGGCCGTCGGAGTCACCACCGCGCTGGTTCCCCGCACCGCGCCTACCTGCGGCGACACTACTCCGCTTTGAAGGGGCACGGCTTCAGCCGTGCCGAAACGACTCCTTGATTCACCTCGCGCGCCGAGGAAGCTACGCGACTGAGGCGCGACACCCCTAGCAGACGCCGGACGGGTGGCCTCTCAGCGGGCGACCGACAAACCTGTACATGACCGTTGGTGCCCCTATCTCCCAAGTCTGCGTGGCGCCGGACGTTTCGTCCGGCGGCGCCCACCACGCCCCTTCCCTTCGGTGGCCGAATAGTTGTTCCCATCAGCATCTTTTCACGCGCCTTTCACACTGACGCTTCATGACGCTTGCCAAAAACCGAGGGGGGGGAGAACACTGACACCAATCGTTCGCTTCAATGGAGTAAAGCACGTGTACAGGAGAAGAATGATGACAACTTGGAAAATGTGCTGCGCATTTTGTGCTGTTAGCGAGTAGCGCGCTGTTCGGTGCTACGTGCCCGCTTCCTCAAGTACAGAACATTTCGTGCTCAAACGAGAATGGCTGCCGTGGGAGTGTAGGCGTTGATGTCTGCTCCGGCCCCGCGGCTTCTAACGCCAAGTGCATTAACAGCACGGGTATGTTCCACTTCTGCTGCGGCCAGGTTTACTCCGATGCGACACAGAACGGCTCTTGTGGGTCGGGGGGTACGGGACCAGCGGCGATGAAGGAGATTCCATTCGGCGCTCGAATTCGGCTTCAGGTAGCGGACTGCGATGGACGATACCTTCCCGTCGCATGGAATTCGTCACCCAAAGAGAACGCCGGGGAAAGGCTGGACGATCTGATTCCAACTCGGGGCAGCGCCGGGGGCTTGTGGTGAGGCCAATCGTCGCCCCGTTGCTGCTGCTCAACGTCGTCGTGCTTCTTGGTGTTGCGGCCGTTGCTCAAAAGCAATTGGCGGGAAAAGAACTGGTAGTCTCATCGGAACTGAATCGCCCCATCTACAATCCTGTGCGATGCGACGCGAAGGGCAACATCTATGCGCGGATCTATGCTCCAGGACAGGTCGAGCCTGTCCTACGCGTCGATCCCAGGGGACAGACAACGAAACTCTCCTTCGCACAGGATACTGATCTGCGGGATGCCACGGCGTACGACTTTGCGGTGAACGCCGACGGCGAGGTCTTTCAGGCTCCCTACGCTGATGGTGTCGGGTATTTGGTGAGGTACTCCGCGGATGGAGCCTACCGCGGCAAAACGAAGCTTGAAGGTCGCTTCTGGGTGGCGCACCTCGCGCCTCTCGCGCCGAGGAACTTCCTGGTCACCGGCTCGGAAATTACTGGAGAGGGGACAGCGGATCCTCCTAGCAATCCACCCCAAAGGCCTGTGACTCTCATCATGAACGACAGCGGGCAGGTGGTGAGAGATCTTGTACTGCCCGGCGATATAGTTAAGGAGGTTGCTGCTACACCACTCAGATCGCAAAGGGGAGCTCCCACGGAGGCAGCGCGGAAGCAAGGGGAAAACACACCCGAAGTGAAAGCGTCCGAATCGAAAAATGGAACAGACTCCGACTCGGACACTGATATGGCCATGTTGCCACTTCTCCTGGGCGATATTCGAGACGGCGGCGATGGTTATGCGTACCTCCTCCGCCGCGGTTCGCCCGCGCTCGTGTACGTGATCTCTCCAAGCGGCCGCGTAAGGCGTACGCTCAAGCTACCCTCGCCGCGACCAGAGCTCATGGTCAGTTCAATGCATGTGGCTGCGGGGCGACTAGCGCTAATGTTTCGTCAAGCTGCGCAGAAGCCAGATGGCGAGCCCGAGCGCATACCGGCAATGGTTGTTCTCTTTGACGCCAGCACAGGCGAGAAGATTGCCGAGTACCAAGAGACTCGAAAGACGGGAGGCACGTTTGCCTGCTATCAGCCCCCCGATAGGTTCGCGTTCATAACCTCCTCGCAGGGTAAGTTGGCGATTCGGTGGGCCGAGCCAGAGTAGTACGCCTGGGCCATTCGGCAGGTTGAAACAGGGGTGGACCGGTGCCGGTACGCGTCCGTCGCTGAGCTTCGCCGTTGCTGAGCAGGGCGCGCCGCTCTCCGCTACGCCTGTGTGAGCAAACGCAGAAGTGTTGTCAAGCCCCTTTCGCCGCAGATTCCCCGCAACCCCAACGAAATGCTCACACAAAACTTCGGTCCCGCCTTCCCATTCTCCCCACCCAATCTGCTAGGCTGGAAGCAGGCCTGCGCACACGCGCGGGCTTCGCTCTTTGACAGCTAAGTCCTTGCGGCGCCTGAACATAGCTCTAACCCCTGTAGATCGCCTGTATTGGCGGAAATTTCTCGCTAAAGCACTGATTTGCAAGGACCGGGGGGGGAGGGGGGTACCCGGACAACGGAACGGTCCGCCGAAACGCGGACGCGGTTTGCCCGCGTCCACACGCTCCGCGCTGCATTCGGGCTATCGGCTCATTGAACATCGGGCCCAATGACCTGATGGCCCGATGACCCGATTAATGCCGGAAGTGGCGTACGCCGGTAAACACCATCGCCAGCCCCAAACGGTCGGCCGCGTCAATCACTTCCTGGTCGCGCACCGAGCCCCCGGGCTGGATGATGGCCGTCGAGCCGGCGCGGGCGATTTCTTCCACGCCGTCGGGAAACGGGAAGAACGCGTCCGAGGCGGCGACCGTGCCCTCGAGCGGCAGCACGGCCTTCATCGCGCCGATCTTGGTGGAGTCCACGCGCGACATCTGCCCCGCGCCCACGCCCACCGTCTGGCCTTCGCGCGCGTAGACGATGGCGTTGGACTTGACGTGCTTAGCCACCTTCCAGGCGAAGAGCAGCGCGCGCAGCTCCGCGTCGGTGGGTGCTCGCTTGGTTGCGACCTTGAGGTCGCGGGCGGTGATGGGATGCACGTCCGCGTCCTGCACCAGCATTCCGCCGGAGACGTGCTTGTACACCCACTTGGGCGCGGCGCGCTTCACCTCGACCAGGCGGAGGTTTTTCTTCGCCGCCAGCGCCTCGCGTGCGGCGGCTGAAAACGATGGCGCGGCAATCGCCTCCACGAACAGCTTGGCGACTTCGGCGGCCGTGTCGCCCTCGACCTCGCGGTTGAAGCCGATCACGCCGCCGAAGGCCGACACCGGATCGGCCTCGAGCGCTTTCTTGTACGCCTCGACTTGCGTCGCCGCGGTCGCCGTGCCCGACGGGTTGGTGTGCTTGATGATGGCGCACACCGTCTCGTCGAACTCGCTGGCCAGCTCCCACGCCGCCTCCAGGTCAACGATGTTGTTGAACGAAAGCTCTTTGCCCTGGAGTTGGCGCGCGTTGGCGATGCCGGCATCGCCGCGGTTTTGAAAAGAAGTAGCTTCGCGGTAGAGCGCGGCCTTCTGGTGCGGGTTCTCGCCGTAGCGCAGGTCCATCGCCTTCTGATACTGCAGTCGCAACGACGGCGGAAACGGCGGCGCCGGCGCTTCGCCTGCGGGCGAGATGCCTTCCAGCGTGGAAGCAATCGCGGCGTCGTATGCGGCCGTGGCCGCGAACGCCTTCTGCGCCAGGCGCCAGCGCGTTTCGCGCGAGAGAGACATTTTGTTCGCCGCCATCTCGTCGGCGATGGCGGCGTAGTCGTCCGGCGATGTGACGACGGCTACGTCTTCCCAGTTCTTCGCCGCCGAGCGGATCATCGAAGGCCCGCCGATGTCGATGTTCTCGATGAGTTCGTCGAGCTTCACGCCCGGTTTCGCGGCCGTCTGCTCGAAGGCGTAGAGGTTGACCACCACCATGTCGATGGGCGCGATGCCGTGCGCGGCGACCGCTTCGCGATGCGACGCATCCCCGCGGCGATGCAGAATGCCGCCGTGGACCTTGGGATGCAGCGTTTTCACGCGGCCGTCGAGCATCTCGGGAAAGCCGGTGAGCTCGCTGACGTCGCGCACGGCGAGCCCTGCGTCGCGCAGCGCGCGCGCCGTTCCGCCGGTCGAAACCAGCTCGACTTTCATCCCGGCTAAGCGCCGGGCCAGGTCCACCAGTCCGCTCTTGTCGGTGACGCTGAGGAGGGCGCGTTGTATGGGCATAAATCGCTGCGGGCTGCCAGCTACTGGCCGCTGGCAAAAATCGCGAACGAACAGTGATTCTAAACGCAGCTCCTTGTTTCGCCCGCTCCTGGAGAGGACAACGGGGGAGCGCATTGGCCGGCAGCCAGCAGCCAGCGGCTAGATTTTGGCCCTCGCCTTCAGGCGCACTTGTCCGCTCTCGATTTCGACCGAGTACTCGACGCTGCTGCATCCATAGTCTTTGCGGATCTGCTCGGTCTTCTTCTTGACGAAGGCCTTGAACGAGTCGAAGGCGGCGCCGGAGGCGTTGGCGTCGCCGGCCTGCCTGCGCGCCGCGATCATGGCGTCAAAGAGCGAGCGCACGCGGTCGGCGTCGGCGTCGGCATCGGAGCAGGAGATCCTGAAGGGCTGCGCGCCGGCGTCGGCGGCAGCGCCCATGGCGCGCGCCGCTTCCTTTTCCTCGCCGGTGCGCATGCCCTGGATGCCGAGCGCGGCGTCCTGCGGACGGCGATAGCCTTCTTCCTTGATCTTCAGCTTCTGCCGCCACAGGTCGCTGAACAGCGCGTAGCGCTGCACGATGCTGTTGTAGCGGAAGCGCTGCGGAAAGGTGAGCTTGCTGCTGTCGCTGAACTTCCTGATGAGCGACTGCACGCGCCACTCGGTGTCGCTGGGCGGCTTCTTGGAGCCGCCGCCGAAGAAGACGTCGTACTCGATCTTGAGGCGCCGGACCTGCTCTTCCAGGACGTTCAGTTCTTCGTCAATGGTCACGCCGCGGCCCCTGATGGCGGCGGCAGCGCTGCTGCCGCGAGAAGAAGCGGAATATACCACACGGCTGCGGGCCCCTCGTGGGCCTTAGTTCGCATCCTAGTCAGGAAGCAAAGCCCTGCGCGGAGCGCAGCTCTGGCCGAAGTAGGCGCTGGAACCAGCGACCGCGCGGGCGCATCCGGCCCTCGTCAAAGGCCATTATGAAAGCGAAAGAGAAGGAGCAGAACAAGAAGGACCACGGCCAGGCGCCGGGCGGCAACGCCGAACCGCAAGCCGGACTGCACAACGGCGAGGGTGAGCGCGAAAAGATCAACATCGTGATCGCCGACGATCATGCCGTGCTGCGTGAGTCGCTGGTGGCGCTGCTCAACACGCAGCCCGATTTCCTCGTGGTGGGCTCGGCATCGAGCGGAACCGAAGCCCTGTCGCTGGTGCAGCAGCACCGTCCCCAGGTGCTGGTGCTCGACCTGTTCATGCCCGAAGGCGACGGCTTCGATGTGCTGCGTACCCTCGACCAGGCCGGCAATCGCGTCGCCGCCGTGGTGCTCACCGGCTCGGAGAGCCAGACCGACTACGTGCAGACGGTGCGGTTGGGCGCGCGCGGCCTGGTGCTGAAGAGCGACGGGCCGGAGAAACTGTTTGCCGCCATCCGCAGCGTGGCCGGGGGCGAGCTGGCCTTCTCCGATGAGGTTGCGCACCGCGTGCTCACCGCCATGGTGGAAGACACGCGCACCGAAACGCGCTCGCTCGCCCGCCTGAGCGACCGCGAGCGGCAGATTTCCTTCCTCGTAGCCCGCGGGCTGAAGAACCGCGACATCGCCACCGAATTGCAAATCAGCGAGAACACGGTGAAGCGCCATTTGCAGAGCATCTTTTCCAAGACCGGCGCGCGCGATCGCCTGGAGCTGGCAGTGATGGCGCTGAGCGAGGCGACGAAGGCGGCATAAAGCCGGCAATCAGCACTCAGCACTTGGCATTCAGCCCCTGAACGTCTGGGCGAATCATAGGCGGCGCCGCAGAAGCCGTTCGGTGCAAGGTGTTCTCTTACCGCGAATATCCCGCTCTCTTGAGCAGAAACACGCAAGGGCTGAATGCTGAATGCTGAGTGCTCGCGGATCAGCTACCCGATTTGGCCAGCGATTCCGCGCTGAGCAGCGCGTTCATCGAGCCGGAGCGGAAGCCTTCCAGATCCAGCGTGACGTAAGTGAAGCCGAGCGGCTTGAAGATGGCGGTGAGGCGCGCGGCCATGGCGGGCGTGAGCGCGCGGGGAAGCTCGTCGGGCGCGATCTCGATGCGCACGATGGCGCCGTGATGCCGCACGCGGAACTGGCGGAAGCCGAGTTCGCGCAGCGCGTCTTCACCGCGTTCCACCGCCGAGAGCGCTTCGGGTGTGACGGCGCGTCCGTACTCGATGCGCGAAGCGAGGCACGCTGAGGCGGGCTTGTCCCAGACGCGCAGGCCGGCTTGCTTTGCCAGTTCGCGGATGTCGCTCTTGCCCAAGGCGCAATCGAGCAGCGGCGCGGCAATATTGTGCTCGCGGGCGGCACGCTGGCCGGGACGAAAGTCACCCTGGTCGTCGCGGTTCACGCCGTAGGCAACGGCGTCGAATCCGCGCTCGCGGCGAAGGTCCTCGAGCACGTTGAAGAGCTCGTCCTTGCAGTGGAAGCAGCGCTGCGCATCGTTGCGCGCGTACTCGGGATTGTCGAGCTCGGCGGTGTTCACCACTTCGACCGGGATGTGCTGCTCGGCGGCGAAAGCGAGCCCGTCGGCCAACTGCGTGCGGGCCAGCGAAGGCGAATCGGCGATGACCGCGAGCATATCGTTGCCCAGCGCGCGATGCGCCGCCCAGGCGAGAAACGCCGAGTCGACACCGCCGGAGTAGGCAACGATGAGGCGACCGAGCCCGCGAAGATGGGCGTCGAGTTGGGCGAGGCGATCCGGCATCGCGGTCTATTCTAACGGTAACGTTTGGCGCCGTGCCGGTCGAGGGCGACCAGGCTCCATTGCGCCTGGTCCCCAACCCGTTACCACTCGTTACCGAAGTACTCTTGTTGCTCCGGCGCTGATCTGCGGAAATAGTGGCTGCGGCGTGAAACTCCGGCGCCGCTGGAGCATCCAAACCAGCCGTGACCCTGCAATTCATTGACGACCTGCTGGCACGCAGCAGCCGCCCGCTGTGGTTTGAATCGATGAACCTGGCGCGCCTGCTGTGGACCTCGGCGCTGGTGATGGCCGTCGGCATCTTCAATCTGAGCTTTGGCCTGACGGCGCTGGGGCTGGACACCGCGGTCGAGGTCACGAGCGACATCGCGCAGCGCGCGATTGGGAAGTAGTTCTCAGGGCTCAGTCTCAGTTCTCACGCCTCAGTTCTCACGCTCCACAAAGACTGCGCCGTCCCGCCGCGGCGCCCGCCAGCGGGCGAAGTCCCCCGCGCCCACACAGTCCGTGCCGTCTCGCTAAATTCGCGTTTATCGGCTGCGGCGTTCTTCGGTGCGGGAGCGCTCTTGGGAGCGCACGGCGAGCAGGGCCTTGTCGGCGCGATGGATGGTGCGCTCCAGCGACTCGCCGCCTTCCCGCGCGGCCCATCCGAGCGAAAACGACACCGGGACCTCGCGCGCGCCAAGTTGCTTCAGGCGGTCGGCGGGGCGCTCGGTGCTGGCCGCGTCGGCGCCAGCGAGGAGCACGACAAACTCATCGCCGCCGAAGCGGACCACGCCTTCGTCGGCGCGCGTCTGGCGCATGAGGAAGCGGCTCACGCGACGCAGCACCTGGTCGCCGATCTGGTGGCCGAAGCGGTCGTTGTATTCCTTGAAGCGGTCCACGTCGAGCACGATGCAGCCCCAGTCGCGGTGCTGGCGCAGCATGTGGCTTTCGAATTCGCCCAGGTAGCGGCGGTTGAAGCAGCCGGTAAGCGGATCGCGGATGCTCTGCTCGACCAGCTGTTCTTCAAGGCGCTTGCGCTCGGTGATGTCGACCAGAATGCCGTAGTACAGCGTCTCGCCGTTGGGCGCTTTGACGGCGTAGGCGGCATCGATCACGGTGCGGACCTGGCCGTCGGGGCGGCGGATCTTGAGTTCGTAATCGCGCAGCGAGCCGTACTCGCGCAGCAGCCGCACCTGGCGCTCGCGCTCTTCCGGGTCGACGAGCAGGTCGGCGGCGCTATACTGGCGAAGATCGGCGAGGGAAGCGACGCCGAGAATTTCCAGAAATGCGGGATTGGCGTCGAGGATGCGCCCGCGTTCAGTGGTGACGTAGATGCCCTCTTTCAGGCGACGTACCAGCTGGCGCAGGCTCTCGGGGTCCTCCAGACCGCGAAACTCGGGCTCGGACAATCCGCCTCCCTGGATCGCTGCCGCTCGCGCTGTGGCGGGCATATCGTAACAGCAGTGGCCCGGCTGCTCGGGTATTTCTCGCCGCCCGCCGGACAAAATTACCGGGGACGGCGCAGAGGGCCGCGATTGGGGCTCGTGAGGTGTTTCTAAGTAGTTGACTGATAGTGCTTTGCAGGCGGTCGAGGCCGGCCGCTTTGGCATCTGAATTGATATAACGCAAGCCGAGCGAGCACGGTCCAAAGCCGGCCGCGAAAGTTTCTAAAGCCCCGGGGTACCGGCATACGGGCTACGGCCCATGGCCGGGAACAGCTTCCGAAGGCTCCCCTAGTCGGAGGAATCGCAATGAAGAACCGCACGTTACTCGCGCTACTGCTGATCGCCGGGCTGGCTGTTACGGCCGTGGCGCAACAGCAGACGCCCTCATCGCGGCCGGCGCCCGCGGCGCAAAGCGCGCCGCCGCAGACCGATCAGACGCCGCCGTCCAGCGCGCCCAGCGACCCGAACACGAGCCAGGCAGCCAAGGACCAGGCCAGCCAGCAGCCTTCCAACCTGGCGAGCGGCAAGCAACCGCTGGCCTATGAAGACCACCAGGGCTTCTGGGGCAAGATCAACCCGTTCGCGCGGAAGAAGTATGTGCAGCGGCAGCTGACGCCGGTGCGCGATCGCGTCAACGAACTCGATGAACTCACCGCCGCCAATTCGAAGATGATCCGCGACGTGGATGCGCGCGCCAGCGAGGGCATCCGGCTGGCGGCGTCGAAGGCCAGTGAGGCCGACCAGCACGCCATTGACGCAGGCAACCGCGCCCAGATGGCGCACCAGACCGCGCAACAGGCCAACGAGCGGCTTGCGGGCGTGGAGCAGGTGGTGGGAACGCTGGACCAGTACAAGGCGGCCACGCAGGTGGAGTTGATCTTCCGTCCGGGCCAGCTGGCGCTCAGCCAGAAGGCGAAGGGAGCGCTCGACGAGCTGGCTGCCTCGCTGAAGGCCAAGCGCGGCTACATCGTCGAGGTACAGGGCTTCTCCAGCGGACGCGGCGCCGAGGCGATCCAGAATTCGCAGAAGATGGCCGACGCGGTGGTGCGTTACCTGGTGCTGAATCACGAGGTGCCGGTGTACCGCATCTACACGCTGGGCATGGGCAACGCGCCGGTGCCGGCGTCGAGCGATACCGGCAAGACGCGGCGCACCCGCGGTGGCCGGGTGGAAGTCAGCCTGATGACCAACGCGCTGGCCGACATGAGCCAGTCGGCGCAGAACACCGCGCCGGCAACCATGGGCAGCACGTCGGGCAGTTCGACGGAACCGGCGGCGAGCGGCAGCTCGAGCATGCCGCAGTCGGACAACCCACCGGCAGCGCCCGCGGTGACCACGCAACCGTCGGCTCCGCAGGCGCCCGCCACCACGCAGCCTGGGCAGCAGCAGACGCCGCCGCCCACGCCGCCGAAGATGTAAGTCAGTCTGCCGTCGGCGGCCCGGCTTCGCAGGGGAAGCCGGGCTACCGCAAAGCAGGCACCACAATCCGAGTTCCCCCGGGTTGTATGCAGCAACAGAGGCCCTTCGCAAAGCGGAGGGCCTTGTTGTTTTACAGCAAGTTTCACGTTTCGCGTTTCACGGTTCACGTTCCTGCCGGTAGCAGGTCTCGGCAATTGGACGTGATAGCCCGAGATGAAGTGGCCACATACCAGGCGCCAGGTGCGATTAGCGGAAGCGGAAAACGGCCTTTCCTACGGTTGTTGGCGCATGGCGCCAATCTCAGCCAGGACTTCGCGGCTGACCTCGCGGCCCCCTTCATACTGAACATGAATCACGCGCACGGCGCTCTGGCGTCCACGGGCGACGGCGTTGGCCAGCGCCAGGTCGGGGAACCACCCTATCGGCTCCCAGCGGGTACCGTTGAGCCTCCAGACTTCGTATTGCTCCCAGTGGGCCACTGCACAAGATTTGGATGCGAAAAGAAGTGGATCGTGAACCGTGGAAAGTGGACCGTGAAGCTCGGGATCCGCCGGCCTCTGTCGAAGTCTCCAGCGTGAGTTGCCGCTGTTCACTTTCCACTGTTCACTTTCCACTGCTTTCAGCTTAGACTCCGAAAACGGTGGAATTTTCGGAGAAGCAATCGCGAAAGGCGGCGGTGGCCGCAGCGGAGGGCGCGCCACAGCGCATGGTGTCGGCAGCGGCGGTGGACGACGATGCGTCGTTTGAGCTGAAGCTGCGGCCCAGGCGCTTGCAGGAGTTCATCGGCCAGAGCAAGGTCAAGGAGAACCTGGGGGTGGCGATTGCGGCGGCGCGGCAGCGCGGCGAGCCGCTCGACCACGTGCTGCTCTACGGGCCGCCCGGCCTGGGCAAGACGACGCTGGCCACCATCATCGCCAACGAAATGGGCGCGGCGTTCCAGCAGACGTCAGGGCCGACGCTGCAAATCAAGGGCGACCTGACGGCCATCCTCACCAACATCCGCGAACGGCAGGTGCTGTTCATTGACGAGATTCACCGGCTGCAGCCGGCGCTGGAGGAATTGCTCTACTCGGCGCTGGAGGACTACCGGCTCGACATCATGATCGGGCAGGGGCCGGCGGCGCGCACGCACACGCTCGAAGTGAGACCGTTCACCTTCGTGGGCGCGACCACGCGCGCCGGGCTGCTCTCGGCGCCGCTGCGTTCGCGATTCGGGATCGTGCTGCGGCTGGAGTTCTATACGACCGAAGACCTGCGCGTGATCGTGGAGCGTTCGGCCGAGATTCTCGGCGTTGCTATTGATGCGGGAGGCGCCACCGAGATTGCGGCACGGTCGCGCGGCACGCCGCGCATCGCCAACCGGCTGCTGCGCCGCGTGCGCGACTACGCCCAGATCAAGGGCACATCCGGCGGACGCATTGACCAGGCCACAGCGCGCGCGGCCCTGGAGATGCTGGAAGTGGACCAGCACGGTTTTGATGAAGTCGATCGCCGGCTGCTGCTGACCATCATCGAGAAGTATCAGGGCGGGCCGGTGGGCGTGAACACGCTGGCAGCCGCCCTGGCGGAAGAGGCCGAGGCAATCGAAGAAATCTACGAACCGTTCCTCATCCAGATTGGCTTCCTCGACCGCACACCGCGCGGGCGCGTGGCCACGCAGTTGGCCTATCAGCACTTCGGGCTGACGCAGAAGCGGAAACAGAACAGTTTGTTCTGAATTCGCCAACCGCGGACTCGGAGCCGCAAAGGCAACTGGAAAACCGGCTTGCCAGGGATGCGCGCGGATTTCCACCGATCGCAGGCACGTGAGGGTCGGTGAGAATCCGCGGAATCCGTGGCGAGGATTGTCTCGGTTGCTCCGCGTCTCCGCGGTCATTCAGATTCCCACAGCTTCGTAATCGTCCGTATCGTCGCGCGACGGGCGGCGGCGCTGCTCGATTTCGTATGGCAAGCGCCGTTTTAGGCGCTCGCGTCGCAAGCGGCTGCCGCCCATCAGCGCCGCCGTGATCACGCCGCCGGCAAGCAGCGCGCCGGCCGCGGCGTTGCCCGGATTGAGCACGATCGGTTCGACCACGCGGCTGCCCATGAGCGTGAGGCGGCCGGGAATGCCGACGGCTTCCTGAAAGTTTTCGATGCTGCGGCGTCCGCCGCGCTCCAGGGCGCGCCACATGAAGACGGCGGCGCCGGTGTAGGGCGTGGATGTGTCTTCGCCGCCGCGCACGACGACGGACTCGTGGCGGCCGTCGCCTTCGGCCGCGCGCTGCTGCAACCTCAGCAGCTCGTCGAGCGCGGCTGCCAGTGGGCGTCCCTGCGCCCACAGCATGCGGTAGGCAACGCGACCGGACTTGTCGATGACAAACGCGGGGTTCGCCAGCTTTCCCCAGCGGCGATGGACGGTGCCGCGCACGTCATCGATCGCGATGGGAATGTGGACATCTTCTTCGTCGCGCAGACACTCGGCGGCGGCGGCCTTCTGCGCCGGCGTGCGGTGCGCCGGCAGCTGGTCTCCAGGATGCGCCTCGCGAACGTAGATGAGCGCGAACTCCACGTCATCGCTGGCGTAGCGCTTGGCAAGGCGATTGAGGCTGCGAATGGAGGCGGCGGTCATGGGACACGTCGCGGAACCAAAGCTCAGGACCAGGTTCTTGTTGCCGCGAAAGTCGCTCAGGCGGAAAGGGTCACCATCGAGCGTGCGCAGGGTGAAGTCGGGTGCGCGTTCGCCCGGTTCCGGGGCGTCACGGAAACCGGCCCTGAGGTTCTCCAGCCCCTGCTCGCGGGTGAAGGCGGCGTAGTTGTAGGGCTTGTAGCCAAACATGGCTCGGAACTCCTTGGCTGGAAATTTTACGCTTGGCCCCGGGCGCGCAGGCCGCGCGACCACCGATTTTGATGCCGCGGGCGCGCGGCGGCGTTGACCGGCTGATTGATTTTTCCAAGCGCGGATTTTTTGTGAGCGCGCCCTTGTTACCGCGGATGCCTTACGTGGCGACTTGTCGCATCCTGACGCACCCAATAAAATGCCAGTTCCACTTTTTTCTGCGGTTCAATCCCCTAAGTGGAGGTTGCATGGCACCACTGAAAGTCGGAGACATGGCGCCCGACTTCGAACTGCCGGCGGTCACCGGCGAACAGCGGCACCGGGTTCGGCTGAGTGACTTCCGCGGCAAGAAGCACGTGGTGATTGCTTTTTATCCCCTCGCCTGGACTCCGGTGTGAGCGGCCCAGATGCCGGCGTACAACGCGGACTATGACAAGTTCGCCGGCTACGATGCCCAGGTCGTGGGCATCAGCGTAGATTCCATCCCCAGCCACCTGGCGTGGCAGAAGCGCGACATCGGAATACTGCGGTATCCGCTGGCGAGCGACTTTTGGCCGCACGGCGAGACGGCCCGCAAATTTGGCGTCCTGCGCGAGGGCGATCCCATTCCGGGGATCAACGAACGCGCCGTCTTCATCGTGGACAAGGAAGGCAAGATCGTCTTCTCCAAGGTGTATCCCCTTGACCGCCAGCCCGATAACGAAGACGCGTTTGAGGTGCTCAGAAAGCTTTAGCAGCACTTCACGACCTGCAGGAAGGCCGCCCGCAACCGGGTGGCCTTTGTTTTTGCCATGACCCCGATAAAAGTTTCGTTCGCGACTCCAGCGCTACCGGCGCCCACAAGACATGGAAGCCCATCCTCGTCCGCCGCTGTGGAAGACGCTGTTCGCCTTCGCGATGATTTACTTCGTCTGGGGGCCCGACGTTACTGGCGATTCGCGTCGGCGTGGAGGAGGTGCCGCCGTTCCTGCTGGCGGCCATCCGCTTCCTCATCGCCGGCCTGGTCCTTTACGGCTGGATGCTCGCGGTGGTGGTCGGGTATTTCTTCGGCGGCGAGGCGCTTGACCTGAGGACGATCTTGGGCACGTTCCTCGTGCTGGCGGGCGTGGTGGTAATCACCACCACGCCGGCGAAGGTGAACATTGCGGCGCGCGCGGTGGAAGAGTCAGGTTGAGGACTCGCCGCGTTGGGCCACCACGAAGGCCGAGATGGCCGCGTCGAAGATGGCGGTGAACTCGCGCCGCGTGAAGCTGGCGGGATAGCCGGCGCGCTCGGCGAGCAGATGGTCGCGCATCAGCCCTTCAAACATTCCAATGAGCGCCGAGCGGATGGCCTGCGGATGGAGTTCGGCGCGCAGCTGGCCCGCGGCCTTCAACTCGGCGACGGTCTGATCGATGAAGCTCACCAGTTGCAGGTAGCCGGCGGTCATCAGGACGGCGTTGCCTTCGCGCCGGACGCGGCGTCCCTCCAGCAGCATCAGCTCTCTCATCTCGGGATCGTTGTCGAGCGCCTGGACGATCAGCTCCATGGTGGAGCGCAGGCGCGCCACCGGCTCGGGGACGCCTTGCAGGGCATGCAGTCGGCCGCTCATCGCCTGCCAGCCGCGCTCGAAGATGGCCTCCAGCAGACCTTCCTTGCTGCCGAAGTGCTTGGTGAGCTGCGACTCGCTGGTGCCGGCCAGCCGGGCGATGGCCACGGTGCTGGTGCTCTCGTATCCGCGGGTGGCAAACAGCCGCTTGGCCGCGGCCAGAATACGGTCGTGCGAGGAAACCGGCGCCGGGGAGTTGGACTGCTGCGCCATGGGTAGTAATGGTACTACGCGCACATCCACCACAAAGACACCGAGGAGCCAACCAGCGCAGGAAACGTTGCGCTATCAATCTCGGTGCCCCTGTGTTTCGGGAGTGGATCTCAGCTTCCGTTCGTGGTCATAAACTCGAAGGCGCGCGCCAGGTAGGCCTTCATGTCCTTGCGGTGGACGACGGCGTCGAGGATGCCGTGTTCCAGCAGGAACTCGCTGCGCTGGAAGCCTTCGGGAAGCTTCTGGCGGATGGTGTCTTCGATGACGCGCGGTCCGGCGAAACCGATCAGCGCGCCCGGCTCGGCGATGTTCAGGTCACCGAGGAGAGCATAGGAGGCGCTCACGCCGCCGGTGGTGGGGTCGGTGAGGACGGAAATGTACGGCACCCTGGCCTGGTCGAGGCGGGCGAGCGCGGCGGAGATTTTCGCCATCTGCATCAGGCTGACCACGCCCTCCATCATGCGCGCGCCGCCGGAGGCGGAGACAACGACAAGCGGATGTTTCAGCTCGCGGGCGCGCTCGACGGCGCGTGTGATCGCTTCGCCCACCACCGCGCCCATGCTGCCGCCGATGAACGAGTACTCCATGGCGCTGACCACTACGTCGCGGCCGTTCAGCTTGCCGCGCGCGTTGACGATGGCGTCTTTCAGCCCGGTTTCGGACTGCGCCTGGCGGAGGCGGTCGGCGTAGGCGCGCTTGTCGGCGAACTTGAGCGGGTCGGTGGAGGCCAGATTCTGGTCGTCCACCGTGTACTGGCCGTCGTCAAGCAGCAATTCCAGGCGGCGGCGCGCGCCAATACGGAAGTGGCGCTGGCAGCGCGGGCAGACGTTCAGGTTCTCATCCAGTTCTTTCTTCCAGATGATCTGGCGGCAGTCGTCGCACTTGACCCACAGGCCTTCGGTGCGGACGCGCTTTTCGCCGCCGGGTTCCAGCTCGCCGGGTTCGCGTTTGAACCAGCTCACGTTCGGTCGTTGGCCCTCGGTCGTTGGTCGTTGGCCAAGCGCTCGCGGCAACGGCCCCGCACGCGATCGTAGATGAAAATGGGCATGACGGTGGCGCTCAGGATGCTGCCCGCAAGCCGGACCCACTCAACCGTGCGCAATCAGTACTCGATTCCCCGCTGCGCCTGCACGCCCTTTTCGTAGGCGTGCTTGACCTGGCGCATTTCGGTAACTGTGTCAGCTACTTCGATGATTGTCGGATGCGCGTTGCGCCCGGTCAAGATGACGTGCACCATCTCGGGCTTGCGCTTGAGCGCTTCGACAACCTTGGCCGGATCGAGCATGCCGTAGCTGATGGCGTAGTTGATTTCATCGAGCACCACCAGGTCCCACTGGCCCGACAGGATGGCCTGTTCGGCTTCGCGCCAGGCGTCTTCCACCAGCTTGATGTCCTCGGGATCGGTTTCGGCGCCGCCCACCTTCACGAAACCGCGGCCCATCTGCTTCATGACGAACCTGTCGCCGAAGGCCTTCACCGCGTCGAGTTCGCCGTAGTGCCACGAACCTTTCAGAAATTGCAGCATGAGCACGCGCATGCCGTTGCCGACGGCGCGCAGCGCCGTGCCCATGGCGGCGGTAGTTTTGCCTTTGCCCGGGCCGGTGTTGACGATGATGAGACCGCGACGAATATCGCTCATTAGCGCCGCTCTAACAGGACCTCACGAACCGCAGTTCGAATGCGTTCAGCGCCTTTCAGCAGTTTGTTCAGCGCTCTCCTTCGACGAAGGTTCCTGCGTTGCCTCACGCCAATCCTCAAATCTCGAGTCCATCTCATAGCCTGCCGCTAATATGCCTTCGCGAACACCGCCCGCTTCACGGCTTCCTTCCCCGTGTACACGCACTTTCCTGTTCCGGCGGGCTGCTCGAGCGGGAGGCAGCGTATCGTCGCCTTCGTCTCTTCCTGGATTCTTTCCTCGTCCTCGCGCGAGCCGGCCCACCAGGCCCAGACGAAGCCTTTTTCCACGCGCTCCTTCAGTTCTTCGTAATCCGACGCCTCGAAGGTGTGCTCTTCGCGGAACTTGAGCGCGCGCTGGAACAAGCCGCTCTGCATCTGCGCGAGCAGCCCCATGACGTGCTCGGTGAGCCCCGCCTGCGGCACGAACGACTTCGGCGCTTTCGCCGGCTTTCCGCCTGCGGCCTGCGCAACCGGCTGCGAGTTGTTCAGCTGGATGCGCTGGGCGATCGCGACGCTTCCCTTCTCCACGTCTTTGGGGCCGACTTCGACGCGCAGCGGGATGCCTTTCAGCTCCCACTCGTTGAACTTGAAGCCGGGCGTGAGGTGGTCGCGCGTGTCCACGTGGAAGCGGATGCGTCCCTTCCAGTCAGCGGTGATCTTCTGCACCGCGTCGAGCACGGTGGCGCGCTCGGCGTCGGTCTTATAGATGGGCACCACGACAGCCTGGATGGGCGCCAGGCGCGGCGGCAGCACTAGGCCGTCATCATCGGAGTGCGCCATGATGAGCGCGCCGATCAGGCGCGTGGTCACGCCCCAACTGGTGGTCCAGGCGTGCTGCACCTGGTTGTTCTTGTCGGCGTACTTGATGTCGAACACCTTGGCGAAGTTCTGCCCGAGGTTGTGCGAGGTCCCCGCCTGCAGCGCGCGGCCATCCTGCATCATGGCCTCCATGCAGTAGGTCCGCAGCGCGCCGGGAAACTTTTCTTTCTCGGTTTTCAGCCCCTGGATGACCGGGACTGCCATTTCCTTTTCCACGAAGTCGGCATAGACCTCGCGGAGAATCAGCAGGGTCTCGCGCTCGGCATCGGTTTCGTCAACGTGGACGGTGTGGCCTTCCTGCCAGAGGAACTCGGTAGTCCGAAGGAACGGGCGCGTGCGCAGCTCCCAGCGCATGACGTTGGCCCACTGGTTGATGAGCAGCGGCAGGTCGCGCCAGGAGCGCACCCACTTGGCGTAGAAGTAGCCGATGATGGTCTCCGACGTCGGCCGGATTACGTACGGCTCGGCCAGCTCTTCGCCGCCGGCGCGCGTCACCTCGGCGACCTGGGGCGCGAAGCCTTCCACGTGCTCGGCTTCCTTCATCAGGAAAGACTTTGGAATGAGCAGCGGGAAGTAAGCGTTTACGTGCCCGGTCGCCTTGATGCGGTCGTCGAGTCCGCGCTGGATGGCTTCCCATAGCGCGTAGCCAGTCGGCTTGAAGACGATGCAGCCGCGGACGACCTCGGCGTAGTCGGCCAGGTCGGCACCGCGAACGATATCGAGATACCACTGCGCGTAATCCTGCGCGCGGGGAGTGATGCCCTCTTTTGCCATGATTCGCTTTTAGCTCTTGGCTTTTGGCTACAGCTTCGCCTCTGGCACGGATTGGAGCGTGTGCAAAGGGCGAAACTCTGATTGTAGCGGATTCAGCGCGGTGCGTCGGCCAGCTTGCGCGATTGTCAGTACACCGCCCGCGCGCGCACCGTTTTCTTGGCGGCGAGGGCGAAGCGGGGTTCCGGCGCGCCGCTGCCGGCAACCGTGGACGCCACGTACTCGCCGACCATGGGACCGTGTTTGAAGCCGTGTCCGGAGCCGCCGCCGACCAGCCACACGTTCGTCCACTCGGGATGGCGATCGATGAGGAAGTCGCCGCTGGAGGTGTTCTCGTACTGGCAGACGCGGGTTTCGACGATGGGCGCATTCGCCAGCGCGGGAAGTCGGCGGGCCACCACGGCGCGCATGGCATCGGCGGAGTTTTGTGAGACCACGCGCGAACCGGTGTCGGGATCGAAAGCTTCGCCGTGGCGGTCGAGGGATATCTTCACACCGCGGTTCTCGACGTCGGGCATGCCGTACACGTCTTCGGCATGCCGCAGCCAGGTCGGCATGGCGGGAGGGCGGAAGCGAGTGTCGCCGGCGGGCGCGCCGAAGAAAAAGACTTCCTGGCGCGTGGGAAAGATGCGCGCGCCGAGCAGCTCGGGAAATAGGCGCGGCAGCCACGGCCCGCAGGCGAAGAGGTAAGTGCCCGCGCTGAGCTGGTGGCCATCGCGGGTGCGAACGGCGTCGAGTCTTCCCACAGCGCCGGGCGGCTCGACCGCGGCCTGGCGGAACTCGACGCCGAGCGCTGCGGCGCGCTCTACGAGCGCCCGGACGCCGCGACGCGCCATCAGAACGCCGCTCTCGCCTTCCAGGAAACCCCAGGTCACATCGTCGAGCGCGAACTGCGGATAGCGACGCGCGAGTTCGGCACGCTTCATCTCTTCAACGGCGACGCCGTTTCGCTTCACCACGTCGAATGATGTGCGGCTGTACGCGTCGGCGTCGTCGGCGAGCCAGAGCACGCCGGTCCGGAGGAAGATCGTGCTGCGAGTTTCCTCAGCCAGTTGCTTCCAGCGCGCGAGCGAGGCGATGGCCCAGCGGGTGTAGAGCTCATCGGCGCCGTAGGCCGTGCGAATGATGCGCGTCTCGCCGCCCGACGACGCGCGGCTGTTGCCCGGACCGTAGGCGTCGACGAGCAGGACGGAGTGTCCGGCGCGGCGCAGCGCCAGCGCCGTCCAGGCGCCGAAGACGCCGGCGCCGATGACGAGAGTGTCTGCCGTGGTGCGCGGCATTTTTAGAATCTACAACAAGTGGACAGTGAACGGTGAACAGCCACTTGGTTGTCCACGGCGCCCTGTGCACTGTTCACGGTCGACTATCCACTTATCACAACCCGCGCAGCCGCCAGGTCCTCCAGCGCACACCCGACACTCTTGAACAGCGTGATTTCGTCCGGCGAGCGGCGCGCGCGTTGCTTGCCGCTGACGACCTCGTGGAGGTCGCCGGCGACGTGATCGCGCGTGATGGCGCCCTCGGCGATGGGGATGAGCAGGTCGCCGGCTTCGGCGAGCGCGCCGGCGTATGTGTCCACTATGACGCGGGCGCGGGCGACAGTGGCGGTATCCACCTCGCGCGTGTGCGGCTGGAAAGCGCCAATCAGGTTGAGGTGGGTGCCGGGGCGCAGCCACTCGCCGGGAAAAAGCGGCGTGGCGCAGGTAGTGCAGGCGCAGATGACGTCGGACTCGCGGGCGAGTTGCTCGGGCGTGGCCGCGACGAGTTCGAAGCCTTGCCGAACTGCGCTCGGTGTGGCCGGACGGGACGTCCGGCCCCACGTGCGTACGAATGCTTCGGACTTTTCCGGCGAGCCCCCGGATACAAGCACACGGTGAAACCTGCGCACCAGCGGCAGCGCGTCGAGATGGGCGCGTGCTTGCCGTCCGGTGCCGAAGATGCCGAGCGTCTCGGCGTCAGGACGCGCGAGCAGGTCGGTGGCGAGCGCGGAGGCGGCGGCGGTGCGGACGTCGGTGAGATAGTTGGCGGCGATGGTGGCCAGAACTTCGCCGGTCTTCGGATCGAGCCAGAGATAGGTCGCGCGAACTGCGTCCGATACGCTGACCAGCTTCACACCGGCGGCGGGAACGGCCGGATCGAAGCAGGGCATGATAAGGAGGACTCCCCCGCCGGCGAGAGGCGCCTGCGTGCGCGTTGGCATTTCAAACGACGCCGGACCGCGCGCGAAGGCTGCGCGCAGGGCGACGAGGGCACGGGCGGGGGTGAGCGCGCGGATGACGTCGTCTTCGGAGAGCTGGAGCATCCGGGGGAGGGTAACAAGATGAAAAGCGTTCACACAAAGGACCCGGGACAACACGAAGGCCGCAAAGGAAGCTGGCATAATCGTGCGGCGAAAATCTTCGCCACAGAGGGTACAGAGGAACACAGGGATGAATGGCAGGGTGAGCTGCGCGGTCGTTTCGGCATTCGTGCTGTTCAGTGTGGCGGCGCATGCCGGTGAGCGCACCTACCTGCGCGAGGGCTGGCAGATTCAGTCTTCGTGCAGGGTTGGCGAAAAGGGCGAGACCATCTCGACCATCGCGTTCAAGCCGCAGGGCTGGATTCCGGCGACGGTGCCGACCACGGTGCTTGCGGCGCAAATAAAGGCGGGCGTGTTCGATTCGGTTTTCGACGCGAAGAACAAAGACCCATACTTCGGGATGAACCTGCGGCAGGTTCCGGGGACGACGTATCCCATCGGCAAGATGTTCGCAAATTTGCCGATGCCGGTGGACTCACCCTATGCGTGCTCGTGGTGGTATCGGACGGAGTTTGGGCGGCCAAAAACGCGGGCGGGGTCGCCCGCGTCCCCACAAGCGACGCAGTTCTGGCTTCATTTTGCAGGTATCGGGTTTCGCGGCAACGTGTGGCTGAACGGAAAAAAGATCGCCGACGCGAAAGATGTGGCCGGCACCTGGCGTGAATTTGAGTTCAACATTACGAGCGATCTGGTGAGTGGCGGCAATGTTCTTGCGGTTGAAGTCTTCGCACAAGAGGACGACGACCTGGGCATCACCTTCGTGGACTGGAATCCGATGCCGCCGGACAAAGACATGGGGCTGTGGCGGCCGGTGTGGGTGGAGAAGACGGGGCCGGTGCGTGTGCGCAACGGATTTGTGAGCAGCCGAATATCGGCCGATCTCAGGACTGTGGATTTGAGCGCGTCTGTCGAACTTACAAACGCTTCCAACCATCGCGTGCGAGGCATTCTGGTGGAAACCGTGGAGCGACGCCAGACGCGTCAAGCGCGAAAAGCTGCTCCCATCGAGCTGGCGCCGCGGGAAACTCGCGTGGTGCACACGGACCTGCTGTTGCATCTGGGAGACGCGCAACTTTGGTGGCCATACGGCATGGGACCACAGAGCCTGAACAAGGCCACCTTTGAGTTTGGGGCAGGTCCTTCGGCGGTTTCCGACGCGCAGGTGGTTCCGTTCGCCATCCGCTCCGTCACCTCCGAACTCACAGCCGACGGGCATCGGCTGTTCAAGATCAACGGCAAGCCCTTCCTCGTCCGCGGCGGTGGGTGGACGCCGGACATGATGCTGCGCTCGTCTCCCGAGCGCCTCCAGGCCGAGTTCAACTACGTGCGCGACATGGGGCTGAACACGATCCGGCTGGAGGGCAAGCTCGAGTCTGACGAGTTCTTCGAGACGGCCGACCGCATGGGCATCATGGTGATGCCCGGGTGGTGCTGCTGCGATCACTGGGAGCACTGGAAGAACTGGAAACCGGAGGACTACGAGATCGCGGCCGCGTCGCTGGAAGACCAGACAAAGCGGTTGCGGAATCATCCCAGCGTGCTGGCGTGGCTCTACGGCAGCGACAATCCGCCGCCCCCGGATGTCGAAAAACGCTATCTCGCCGTCTTCGACAAGGTGCAGTGGCCGAATCCGGTCTTGTCATCCGCCACGGCGAAGCCCACCAGCGTCACCGGCCCGAGCGGCGTGAAGATGGCAGGGCCCTATGACTTTGTCCCGCCGAATTACTGGCTGCTGGATACGGCGAAGTACGGAGGAGCCTACGGCTTCGCGACCGAAATCGGCCCCGGTCCGGCGATTCCGCCTGTTGAGAGCCTGCGCAAGTTTCTGCCCGCCGACCATCTGTGGCCGGTGGACGAGGTGTGGAACTTCCACGCCGGCGGAGGCACGTTCAAGAACCTCGATCTCTACAACCGGTCCCTGGCCGCCCGCTATGGCGAACCGAAGTCGCTGCGCGACTACGAGCGCAAGTCGCAAGCGGCGGCCTACGACGGCGAGCGGGCGATGTTCGAGGCCTACACACGCAACCGCTATCGCTCCACCGGCGTGATCGCATGGATGCTGAACAACGCCTGGCCTTCGACCATCTGGCACCTGTACGACTACTTCCTTCAGCCGGCAGGCGGGTACTTCGGAACGAAGAAGGCGAACGAGCGGGTGCACGCCATCTACGGCTACGACGACGGCAGCGTCACGGTAAGCAACATGACCAATGTCGCGCAGCGCGGTTTGAAGCTGCGGGCGCGCGTCTTAAATTTCGACATGAAGACGAAGTTCGAGCGCGAGGTGGCGGTGAACGTGACTGCCGACGCGACAGAGCGCGCCTTGGTCATTCCGCCGTTGCCCGACATCACGCCGGTTTACTTCGTCGATTTGAGGCTGGTGGAGGCGAGCGGCCGCGAGGTTAGCAACAACTTTTATTGGCTATCGAAGCAGCCGGACGTTTTGCAGTGGGAGAAGTCCACGTACTACCACACGCCGCAGTCGCAGTACGCGGACCTGACCGCATTGCAGTCGCTGCCGAAGGTGAAGCTGGAAGTGAACGGCCGGGTGGAGGGTGGCACGGCGCGGGTGACGGTGCGGAATCCGTCGCCGCATTTGGCGTTCATGGTTCGGGTACGCGCGGTCGATCCGGCGACGGGCGACGATGTCTTGCCGGTGCTGTGGAGCGACAATTATTTTTCGCTGCTCCCGGGCGAGAAGCGCGAGGCCATCGCTACCTTCGGAGCAAACGCGCTCACGGGAAAAAAGCCGGTCGTGAAGATCGAAGGTTGGAATGTTGAGTAGCTTCGCGTAGCGCCGCCCCTCCGAGGCTTCCTCATTCCCTTCACGCTTACCCGCGCCACCCTGACTGCGCGCGGACGAGGGCGTCCGCGCCACGCAGTTCATGCCCAGCGACGTCAGCACAGAGCTCTTGCGCCCAATCTTCCTCTGTGCCTCCGCGATCCCTGCGGTGAAAGTCCTAGGCCCTTTCGAACGGCCACGTCGCATTGCGCCTGGCGTGCCAGAAGAACACCACCACGCCGGCCAGCAGCGTGACCAGGCCTGCCGCGATGTACTTCCATCCTGATGTAAGGAAGATGTAGCTCCAGCCCAGGAACGCGACCACGGCCGGCGCCGGATACAGCCACATCTTGTAGGGACGCTGCTCGGGCGGCAGGCGGCGGCGCATGAGCGGCAGCGCCACGATCTGCGCCAGGAACTGCACCAGCACTCGCGTGGTGATGAGCGCGCTGATGACCACGTCAAGCTCAAGGAATGCCGCTGAAATCGTGACGCCGGAGAGCACCAGCAGCGAGACGTGGGGAAAATGCTTGGTGGGGTGGAGCCGGGCAAACGGCTTGAAGAAGTATCCGTCGCGCGCGGCGGCGTAGGGAATATGCGAGTAGCCGAGCAGCACCGCGAAGACGGCGGCGAACGCCGTCCACAGGATCGCAGCCGTGATGGCGACGGCGGCGGCGTGGCCGTGCAGGCGCTGCATGAAGTCGGAGACGACGAACTGCGACTGCATCGCCTGGCGCCACGGCACTACCCCGATGATGACCGTCTCGATGATCAGGTAGCCGGTGGCGGTGGCGATCACGCAATAAAGAATGGAGCGCGGGATGGTGCGCACCGGGTCGCGCACTTCGTCGGCGATGTAGCACACGTCGTAGTAGCCGACGTAGTCGTACATGGCGATGAGCATGGCGCTGCCCAGACCTAGAAAGAACCCGCGCGAGAAGGTGAACGCGCCCGGCGGAAAGCTGAAGGCGAGCTTGGGATCGAAATGCGGCACGCCGGCGATGATGATGGCCAGCATGGTGGCCACCGTGCCGGCCCAAAGCGTAATCGTGATATGGGCCACGCCGGTGATCTTGCGGTAGAGCAGCCCGAGCGCGACCACGCCGACGGAGGCGGCGAGCAACTTCTGCTCCATCCCGGTCATGGTCGGCACCAGGTAGGTCGCGTACTTGGAGAAGCCGATCATGCCGCTGGCGATCTCCATGGGACCGCTCAGCACGAACGCCCATATGAAGAGGAAGGCCATCAGGCGTCCCGCGCCCTGGGGGCCGTAGGCCTCGCGCAGGTAGCGATAGCTGCCGCCCGATCCCGGCCAGGCGGCGCCAAGCTCGCTCCACACCTGCCCGTCGCAGGCGGCCAGTAAGGCGCCCAGGATCCATCCGAGCAGTACCTGCGGGCCGCCCATGCTGGCCAGCATGAGAGGAATGGTGATGAAGGGCCCGACGCCCACCACGTTCGACATGTTCAGCGCGGTGGCGTGCAGCAATCCGAACCCGCGCCTGGGCTCGGGAGAAGATTGAGTGGTGGCCAAAGTTCAGGCAGAGTCGCACGAACCGAATGAAGACGCAAGGAGGGAGCGGGCGTTTCGAGCTTCGAGTTGCGAGTTCGCGATCGCGATCACTCAAAACTTGAAACGGGAAACTCGAGACTGCTCTACCGGAAGTTGTCGGCCACCATGATGTCGGCGCCGCTGCGGTCCATCTGCATGTAGGCGACGCTGCGCCCGTCGGGCGCGATCGCCAGCCCCGGACCTGCCCTGGGTCCTTTTTCGAAGGCGAGCACGTCCTTCACCTTGTGTGTGGCAAAGCTGTAGAGCGCGAGCGCGGGATAGAGTTCGTCTTCCTTCTCGTGCCCGGGTTCTTTCGATTTCCGCTTCGCCGGCCGGACGTAGTAGATGCCGTGTTCGGTGACGGCCCAATATCCCCAGAGCCGAGGCAGCAGATCGGGGATGACCAGCACTTCGTCGTCCGAGGCGGATGGCGCTACGGGCGGCGCGTTTGCGCCGGGCGTTGGCGTGGCGGATTGCGTGACTTGCGGATGCGACGAGGCGTTCGGCTGAAGGGGCGGCCTTGGGACGGCGGGCGCGATCGGCTTGATCGGCGCCTGGCCTTGCTCTCCGCCGCGCCGTTGCCGCACGCCGCGTTCGTCGCGGCCATCGCGTTCGTGCTGTATCTCAGCCGTGCGCTCAATCGTGACAGATTCATGGCGCAACTCGGCGGCGCGCTCGAGCGTCGAAGAGGCACGCGGGCCCGCGACCTGGAGTGAGCGATGGCCCGGATTGAGCGATCGCGCGTAGAGCCCGGCCGCCTCCCACTTGGAGTAATACAAGGTGTTGCCGTCGGGCGACTCGAAGGCGCCGAAGCCGCCGTGGTGCGTGATCTGTTGGGCGTCAAGATCGTTGCCGTCGAGCGGCTGCCGCCAGATCTCCCACGTCCCGCCACGGTTTGAGCTGAAGTACACGTAGCGCCCGTCGCGCGAGAAGCTGGGAATCACGCTGTCGAACTTGGTCTGGGTCAGCCGCCGCACCGGACCGCCATCGGCGTTGATGAGGTAGATCTCGGAGTGTCCGCCGGGGCGTGAGTCGAAGGCGATCTGCTTGCCGTCGGGCGACCAGCGCGGCGTGCCGGTCTGCGGCCCGCCAAAGCTGGTGAGCTGGTGCGGCGACGAACCCTCGGCGTTCGCCGCCCAGATTTCCCAGTTGCCGCTGCGGTCGGAAGCAAACACCAGGCGCTTGCCGTCAGGCGAAAACTGCGCGCCCACCTGAAGGCGTGTTGATCCCACCAGGATGCCCGGCTTAGGTGTGGCGGCGCCCGCCGGCCCCGGCAGCGCATACGACCAGATGTTGGAGCTGTCCACGTGCTGCACGTAAGCGAGCCGTTCGCCGACGGGGGCGATATCGGGTTCGCTCACGTTGTCGCCGAACGGGATCCGTTCCGGCGTGTGGCCGCGTACCACCTTCACGCGCCACAACACGGCGGCTGAGGCGCCAGACCAGCGCGCGCCATAGACGATTTCGCTGCCGTCTCTCGTAAATGCCAGGCCGGTGATGGGCAGCGAGTCGAAGGTGATGCGGCGCGGTTCACCGCCGTTGACCGAGACGATGAACAGGTCGTCGGCGCCGCTGTGCAGCGTGCGGCTGAAGGCGACGAACCGGCCGTCGGGCGTGAAGCGTCCGTTCTGGTCGCCGGTGAAGCCGCGCGGCGGAAACGTGAGCTGCTTCTTCTCGTGCGTTTGCAGCGACACCAAGTAAAGAGCGTGCGGATCGGTGTCGCCCGGGCTGTCGCTGATGAGCAGCCACCTGCCGTCGGGCGACCAGGCCAGCGACGCCAGGTCGCGCACCGGCGTGATGCGCGTCTCCGGCCCGCCCAGCGCCGGCAGCGTGTAGACCGCAAGGTCGGGCGGCGGCTTGAGCAGCGTGCGGCGGTCGTCGTCGCTCGCCGGCCTGGCGTCGGGCGGCCTTGGCGGGCGCTGCATGCGCAGGCAGGCGAGGAATTTTCCGTCGGGCGACCAGACCGGAAGCCCGTAGCGGACGTCTTCGGCAACCGGCGTGATGCGCACCGGCGTCCCGGCGTCGAGGAGCTTGACGTAAACCGCCATCGCTTCGCCCCGATCGCCGGACCAGGCAAAAGCGATCTGCTTGCCGTCGGGTGAGAAGCGCGGCCCGATCTCCCATCCCATGGCGCTGGTAAGCGGCGCCACCCGCGTAACGGTCATGTTGCGCACACTGGGCGCGATGCGCGCCCGGCGGTTCAGATTCATGACCGTATTTGCGATTCCCATGATGGTCAACGCCGCCACCACCACCAGCGGCAGCACGAAGCGACGGCGACGCGCAGAAGCGGCGGCGGATCGGTCCAGCGGAACGGCGGTGGCCGGCGGCACTGCCGGCGACAGGGCGGGCGCGGCGACGGAAGGCGTCCCGTTGCCGTTGCCGTTCATTCTGACCGGGGCGATGAAGCGGTAGCCGCGCCGTGCCAGCGTCTCGATGAAGCGCGGGTTCTCGGCCGAGTCGCTGAGGGCGTCGCGCAGTTTCTTCACCGCCACGTTCAGGGCGTGGTCGAAGTCGCCAAAGCTGTCTTCCGGCCACAAGCGCCGGCGCAGTTCTTCGCGCGTGATGACCTCGCCGGGCTGCTCCAGCAGCGCCGCCAGCACCTTGAACGGCTGGTCCTGCACCCGGAGCCGCACACCGCCTTTGCGCAGTTCACGCGCGCGCAGGTCAACCTCGTAGATCCCGAAGCGGACAACGTTGGGCACCTTGGCGTTCTGTCCCTCGATTGGCTGCATGGCAAGTATGAACGACCGCTGCTCTGCTTTGGACGTTTCAACGCGCCAGGCAGTGCCCCGGTTTCACTCGCGCGGACTCGCCGCGATCCACGCGGAAGCTACGGCAGTTTACTACCGGCTGCATTTCGAGCGCCGCCGTGAGCGAGGTATTCCGCTTTGAAGATTGCGGCGCGTCATGCACTTAGCTGGATAGGCAGATTCTACGCAGAGGATAGCGGCAGAGCATTGAGGTACCCGCCGCCGGGCGGCAGATTCGCGTGGCCCGAAAAATTTTTTCGGGCGCGAAATGCTCGTTCACCGCCGAATTTGTCTGCTGCTCATCGCTTCGATGGCGATCACCGCCGGCGCACAACCCGCCCCGCCGGCAGGGGCCGGGGATTACGCCGCCGCAACCGGCGGCCCTGCGCGAGCCGAAAGCACGGCCGGGGCGTTGGTCGTCTGCGCCGGCGGCGTGGCTCCGGCAGACTGCGAACTGAACCGGGAGCGGGTGCGGCGCGCGCTGCGCCAACTCCGGCTCGATGGCGGGTTCGGCGGAAACTGGTGGCGCTACGTCGTGGTGGACGAAGCCGGCTGGCGGCAAACATTGCGGCAGTTTGGCGTCGAGCGCCATGTGCCTGCCTTTACTGCGCTGCCTGTCCGCACCACCTATCTGAACCTGGCGCTGCTCTCCACCGATGGCCGCGTGGACGAAGCCTTGCAACCCTTCGGCGACCGCGCCGTGATCCTGGAGCGTGTGCTGGCCCATGAAGCCGGGCACGTTCTGTGCCGAACGCACCGCGAGAGCCTTGCAGAAAACGCGGGCGCGCGGCTGCGCTACGGCAGCGGGCGAAGCTTGAACTGCCGATAATCACCCCCACCTACGTGCGCCACCCTTGCGCGCCGATCATCTCTCCTGATTTGCGTATTCGGCGGAAAGCGCTTATTTCGTCCCAAGTTCCAAGAAAAATGGCCGGCTCGCACTCCGAACACCTCCGTTTTTTGGAAGATAGGTGGCCAACTAAGTCCTTGGAAATCATTCACTTCTTTGTTGACACGCGTTTCACATGAACCTACGATAGCGCCCGCGTTCTTCATCTCTGGAATCTGTGACTGGTCTTTGCTGCGCCGCATTTCCGTGCCGGCAGTTCTCCGCATGCGGAGTTGCGGAATTTCACTCGACAAAATGCATTTCCATGTGGGGGATTCTATGTGTTTGAGAGTTTTTGCAGCTCTGTGCTGCTGCCTTCTGCTGCTCTCCAGTGTTGCCTGGTCACAGGGCGTGACCGCGACGATCGTGGGCACGGTGACCGATGCCACGGGCGCGGTGGTTCCGAACGCCAGTGTCACCATCAGCAACCAAGAAAAGAACATTGTCGTGCGAACGCTCGCGAGCGGTAGCAACGGCGAGTTTTCCGCTCCCTTGCTTCCGCTGGGTCACTACACGGTGACGGTCGAAGCCAAAGGCTTCAAGAAGTTCCAGCAGTCGAACCTGGAGCTGAACGTGGGCGACAAAGTGACCGTCAACGCCACGCTCTCGGTCGGCGCCACCGGCGAAGTGGTGACCGTCGAGGCCAATCCCCTCCAGGTGGAACTGCAGAACGCCAGCCCGGCCGGCTTGATCAGCGGCACGCAGGTTCGCGAGCTCTCCATCAATAATCGCAACTACGAGCAGCTGGTGGGGCTGCTGCCGGGCGTGAGCTACGGCGGGCAGGACCAGATTTACATCGGCACCACGAACTATGCATCGGGCACGTCGAACCAGCTGCTGTTCGCGATTAACGGCAACCGCAAGAGCCAGAACAACTGGACGGTGGATGGCGCCGACAACGTGGACCGTGGTTCCAACCTCACGCTGCTCAACTATCCCAGCGTGGATGCCATTGCCGAATTCAAGGTGACTCGCGGCGACTACACGGCTGAAACCGGACGCGCCGGCGGCGCGCAGATCAACGTGGTCACGCGCTCCGGGACGAGCTCGTTCCACGGAAGCGCCTACGAGTTCTTCCGCAACGACGTGCTGAACGCGAACAATTATTTCAACAAGCCCAACCCCATCAACCTGACCACCAACATTAAGCGTCCGCCGCTGCGCTACAACAACTTCGGCTACACGTTCGGCGGACCCGTTTACATTCCGGGACACTACAACCAGGAAAAGAACAAGGACTTCTTCTTCTGGTCCCAGGAGTGGCGGCGCATCATCACCTTCGGCCCCACGCAGAGCTACCTGGCGCCGACCGCGGGCGAATTGCAGGGCGTGTTCAGCGCGCCGGTGTGCATCGCCTTCTCGGCGAACCCGGGCGGCACCTGCACGGCGACCGGCACCACCATCACCAACATCAATCCCGCGGCGGCCGCGTACATCAAGGACATCTGGTCGAAAATTCCGACGGCGGCCAGCGATTCCAGCCGCACCATCTTCGTCGGCTTGCGGAGCCAGTTCTTCTCGCGACAGGAGTTGCTGCGGGCTGATCATGTGTTCGGTCCGAAGCTCTCGGTGTACTTCCGCTACCTGAACGACTCGATCCCAACCGTCGAACCCGGCGGCCTGTTCACCGGCATCTTCATTCCGAATTACCAGATCACAAGCACGAACTCGCCGGGCCGCAGCTACATCGGCCGCGGCACGGCGACGTTCTCGCCGACCCTGTTGCTGGAAGCCGGCTACGCCTACAACTACGGCGCCATCGTCAGCGATCCGACGGGCCTGAACCTGAAATCGAATTCACCTGACGTGGTCTCG
Source organism: Terriglobales bacterium (assembly GCA_035651995.1). Lineage (NCBI taxonomy): Bacteria > Pseudomonadati > Acidobacteriota > Terriglobia > Terriglobales > Terriglobales bacterium. The sequence continues at coordinate 55,702 of DASRER010000035.1, forward strand.
GCCATCACGCTGCCGTTCGCGTCCACGCTCAAGCGCGTGCCCAGCGTGACCATCAGCGGGATCTCCACGCTGACCGGTTTCGGCGAATATCGCGACTTCAACCGCAACCACTCAGCCTACGTCAATATGACGAAGGTCTCCGGCAGCCACACCATGAAGTACGGCGTGACCTACTACCACTACAACAAGGACGAAAACAGCGCCGGCAACAACGTGGGCAGCTTCAGCTTCAACACCGCCAACGGTCAGCCCACCAACCTGGGCAACTCGACGGCGCAACGCATGTGGGCGAACTTCCTGCTCGGCCGCGCTTCGTCGTTCTCACAGGCGTCGGTTGACTTGCGTGCCGACATCATTTCGCAGCAGGTTGAAGCGTTTGCTCAGGACGAATGGCGGGTGCGGCGCAATTTCACCCTCACCTACGGCCTGCGTTATTCCTACTTCGGACAGCCAACTGACGGCCTGGGCCGGCTGACCAGCTTCCTGCCTTCGGCCTACAAGGCGGCCAACGCGCCGCAGCTGACGCCGCAGGGCAACCTGGTGCTGGGCACGGGCGATCCGTTGAACGGCATCATCCTGAACGGCGTCACCAGCCCGTTCGGCGATGCCGTCTCCAACTCCAACAAGAAGAACTTCGCCCCGCGGCTGGGCTTCTCCTGGGACCCGTGGAGCAACGGCAAGACGGCGGTCCGCGGCGGATACGGCCTCTACTACGACGTGTACTCGTACAGCCAGGCGGAGAACGACATCTTCACCAATCCTCCGTTTGTGCAGAGCCCGAGCACGCCGGCGACTCTGTTCACCAACCCGGCGGCGGCGGGCTTCAACATCAGCGCGACGACGCCCAACGGCATCCGCGCCATGCCCAGTGTGTCGCATCAGCCGTACGTCCAGCAGATCAGCCTGGGCGTGCAGCGTGAGATTACACGCGGATGGTTTGGCGACGTGAGCTACGTCTACACCAAGGGCACGCACCTGGTGGGCCGCCTCGACATCAACGAGGTCCCGCTCGGCGCGGCCGTGGCCCAGGGCCTGGTTCCGGCAGGGAGCATCAACACCACGTCGAACAACCCGATCCTGAACTTCGCCCGTCCGTTCCGTGGATATGGCGCCATCAACTCCATCCAGACCATCTACGGGTCGAACTACAACGCGCTCCAGGCGCAGTTGCAGAAGCGCTTCAAGGGCGACTCACTCATCAACGTGAGCTACACCTGGTCGCACGGCCTGACCGACGCGCAGCAGGACACCAGCGCGCCACAGAATAGCTACGACGTGCGCGCCGAGTACGGCAACAGCGAACTTGACCGCACGCACGTGTTCTCGGCCAACTGGGTGTATGAACTGCCCTTCATGCGCTCGCAACAGGGCTTCGCCGGACACCTGATCGGCGGCTGGGAAGTCAGCGGCATCCTGGCGATGAACGCCGGGCTCCCGCTCACCATCACCACCAGCGGCGTGGATCCGGGCAACCAGGGCATTCTGGGCGCCAGCTTCTCCGCGCCGCGGCCGGACATGATTGGCGATCCCAATGGCGCCAAGACGATCACGTCGTGGTTCAACCAGGCGGCGTTCGCGCCGGCCCCATCGGGCCGTCCCGGCAACGCCGGCCGTGGCGTGGTTCGCGGGCCGGGCTTCTCGCGCACCGACCTCTCGCTCTTCAAGAACATCCGCATCAATGAATCGATCAAGTTCCAGTTCCGTGCTGAGGCTTTCAACGTCTGGAACCACACGAACTACAACGCCGTCGGCACCACGTTCACAACCACCAGCACGTTCGGCAAGGTGACTTCGGCACGTGATCCGCGCCTACTGCAACTCGGCCTGAAGTTCTACTTCTAACGCAGTCTGAAGCATTAAGGCCCTCGCTCACGCGAGGGCCTTTTCTTCGGCGGCGCGAAAGAAAGGCGCTACGCGTTTCTGTTTGACAGGCTGAATTCAGCGCCCTAGGATAGCGCGCTACTGTGGCCCCGCATGCGGAGATCGCTTCCGCTGCGCTTCCGAAACGAAAAAACCAGGCCGGCGCACACCGTCGCTTTCGTGCGCCCGTCGAAATCTGAGTGTTCGGTCTTTGAAACCTTCAGGAGACTGTTTATGAAGCGAGTAGTGTGCGCGACACTATTGCTGATGCTGGCTGCCGCCCTGGCCTGGCCGCAGGGCACTACCAGCCGCATCACCGGCATCGTCACCGACACGACCGGCGCGGTCGTGGCCGGCGCCGCCGTCACCGTGATCAACGAGGGCACCAACCAGTCCTTCCGGACCACTTCGAGCGGCAGCGGCGCCTACGTGGTGGACAGCCTGCAAATCGGCAGGTATTCGGTGAGCGTCGAGGCCCGAGGGTTTCGCAAGTTCGTCTCGACCGGCAACGTGCTGGAGATCGGCACGCCGGCCAGCGTGAACGTCATGCTCCAGGTCGGCGCTTCCACCGAGACCGTCGAAGTGCAGGGCGGCTACGAACTGGTGCAGACGCAGAGTTCGGGCAATTTCGGCGGCGTGGTGGACAACGCCACGCTCACCGAGCTGCCAGTGGTCGGGGTTCGCGGGCGCAACTCGCTCGACATCCTGCGGGTTGTCCCCGGTGTCCAGATCGGCGACGGACTCCGCTGCAACACTGGTGGGTGCTCAAGCGTCAACGGCCAACGCGACCGCTCGTTCAACTACACGCTCGACGGGATTGATACCAATGAGACCAGCGCCGGCGGCTCGGAGTTGTCGCCCGCGCGCATCAACCCCGATTCCATTTCAGAGTTCAAAGTGATCACCGGGCAGACGACGGCCGAATACGGCCGCAGCCCGGGTGCTCAGGTCACCATGGTGACCAAGTCGGGCACCAATCACTTCCATGGAAACGGCTTCTGGTTCTATCAGACGCCCGCGATCACCGCCAACACCAACGCCAACAAGTCGGCCACCCCGCAGATCGAGCGTCCGCAGTTCATCCAGAACATCTACGGCGGTTCGCTGGGAGGTCCCATCTGGAAGAACAAGACCTTCTTCTTCGCTAACGTTCAGTTGCTGCACGCCAAGAACAACAGCACCGTCACCCGCACGGTGTATACCGACACCATCAAGAACCAGGGTCTGTTCCGCTACGCGCTGGGGCAGCAGAACCGTCCCGCCGGCGTGGCCGGCGCGTCGGTGGATACCAACGGCAATCCCATCGTTCCCATCAGCAGCTACAACATCGTGACCAACGACCCGGCGCACCTGGGGCTCGATCCGGTGATGAAGGCGTTCCTGGCGCTGGCGCCTTCGCCGAACAACTTCACCGTCGGCGACGGCCTCAATACCGCCGGGTTCACCTTCACTACGCCGCAACTGGAGCAGCAGGTGGACTCGGTCATTAAGATTGACCACGTTTTCGATGCCAAGAACAGTGTTTTCTTCCGCTGGGCCGGCGGACACCAGAACACCATCGCCGATACGGCGAACTCCGGGCAGCCGCGCTTTCCCTCCGCGCCGCCGTCGGTTAACACGCTGCGGCGCCCCCGCAACATTGCCGTGAACTGGCGCACAACCCCCAACGCCAGCATCACCAACGAACTCGTTCTCGGCATGAACCGCTTTGGCTTCGAGTTCAATAATCCGGCCCTGGAGAACTCGAGCCAGACGTTTCCGCCGTTTGTGACCAACCTGGTGACCGATCCACGGCTGACCGCCGCTGGCAACTCGCGCTATCTGACCACCTATCAGTTGGTGGACAACTTTACTCTGGCCGGCGGCGCCCACACCTGGCGCTTCGGCACGAACCTGCGCTACGCGCGGCACATTGACCATCGTGGCGGCATCGGCTCCCTCAATGCCGAACCGCAGATCACGTTCAGCACCAGCGCCAATCCGGTGAACGACACCACCTTCGCCATTCCAACCACCGGCGCCAACGCAGTGAATTCGAACGATCGCTCCCGCCTGCGCAGCGCGATCAATGACCTGCTGGGCCGTATCGGCGAGATCCAGCAGGGCTACGTGGCCGCCAACGACAGCACCTTCAAGCCCATCGGCAGCTTCAACCTCATGGACCATCGCTGGCCCGAATACGATTTCTACGCGCAAGATACGTGGAAGCTCCGTCCCAACTTCGTGGTGGACCTCGGACTGCGGCTGGAAGCGCGGCTGGCCCCCGATCTGGTCAGCTTCAAGAACCTGGTGCCTGACCAGCCATTCGCCTTCGGCACAACACCTTCGAGCACGCTCAAGTGGGTCGAAGGCAACTACTTCAAGAGCGACTGGAACAACCTGGGACCCTCGATTGGGTTTGCCTGGGACCCGTTCAAGTCCGGGAAGACTTCAATACGCGCCAACTACCGCCTGGCCTACGACCGCATCAACACCTTCTCGTTTTCCTCCACGGTTTTCCAGGGCCTGCCTGGGCTGACGTACCAGTTGCGCGACACCACGCTGGGGCAGGGCGGGCTGCGCGCCAAGGACTGGCGCGTTCCTGCTCCGCCGACCACGCCGCTGGCCCTGCGCCAGCTGCCGGCGGTCAGCACCAACAGCATCACCGTTGCCGATCCGAACATGCGCACCCCCAAGGTGAACATGTACGGCCTCAGCATCGAGCGCGAAGTCTGGAAGAACACGGTGCTGAGCGCGACGTATAACGGACGCCACGGCGTGGGGCTGTACGGCGCCTACAACGCCAATCAGCTCGACTACCGCAACAATGGTTTCCTGGCCGCCTTCAAGGCCATCCAGGCGGGAGGAACCAGCGCGCTCATGGACCAGATCACCGCGCCCGACCGCAACGCCGGCGAGACCTCGCGCGCGTATATCACTCGCATGTCTTCCACCGCGCTGGCGACCAACGACGTTGCCGGGCTGGCCAACATTCTGGCGAACCGCATCCTGTCGAGCGGGCAGACGCTGGTGCAGGCAGCCGGGCTCAGCCCCTTCTTTTTCAAGCCCTACCCGCAGGTGTTGGGCGGCCTGATTGTGCTCGACACGAACGACTCTTCCACCTATCACGGGTTCACGCTGCAATTGCAGCAGCGGCCGAAGAACGGCCTGCTCTACGCCGTCTCCTGGACGTGGTCGAAGTCGGAGGACACGCGGTCATTCGACCCCACGTTCACGACGGCCGCCACCGGCTCGGGCCAGTCGGCCGCCTCCACGCCATGGGACATCCGCAACCGCAGCCTGAACTGGGCGCCCTCTGACCTGGACCGCACTCACGTCCTGCAAGGGCACTTTGTCTACGAGCTGCCCTTCGGCCACGGCAAGCGCTTCGGCAGCAGCGCCAGCGGCTTTCTGGACCGCGTGATTGGCGGCTGGGAAGTTGCCAGCTTCTGGACCTATCAGACGGGACGGCCGGTGACCATCTACAGCGGAGCCAACACCTTCAGCAATAACGTTGGCACACCGGCATCGTGCGCCGGCAAGTGCGACCCGTACGTCGGCGCTGTGATGCGCGACCCCGCCACCAACAATCCTTTCTACATGTTCTCCCTGCCCTACAATTCCGCCGCGGGCACCCGCACCCTCTCCGACGGTTCGGTCCTCTCCATTCCGGCGGCGGGCGAATTCAGCAACCTCGGCCGCAACTACTGGCGTCTTCCGATTTACGCCAATGTGAACGCCACGTTTGCCAAATCGTTTCGCATCGTCGAAGGCCAGAGCCTGCAGCTTCGGCTGGAGGCGCAGAACCTGACCAACTCGTCCATGTATGACTTCGTCACCGCACGGACGTTCAACATTCAGGACCCGACGTTTATGCGGATCCGGCCTGACGTGGACGGCCCGGCCGGCAATTCGGCGCGCCGTATCCAGCTCTCCATGAAGTACAACTTCTAGCCCCCGGAAGCACCAAGGCCCTTGCGCAAGCAAGGGCCTTTTCCTTTTCTGGCGCAGGAGAGACGCAGCAAGGACGTCTCTACAAAAAGTGCGTTCAGGGTTCCCGGGCAACGAGCAGGGAGCGACGGCTACTGGTTCTGCTGCGCGTCCTGGTACTCCTCGTACCAGGCCATCTGGATGGCTTCGAGTTTGCCCTCGTTCGAAGCCTTGGGATCGTCGGCGAAGGCGGGCAGGCCGGTGACCTTCTTGTGCAGGTCGGTGAAGCGGAGTTCGAGCGGGTTCTGGCCGGGATACGTCTCGGCCAGCAGAATGCCGATTTCTTCGGCGTCGTCCCAGGTGAGTTCGTCGGCCATGCGAGAGCTCCTTTTCGGAGTTTCAAGTTTCAAGGTTCAAGTTTCGAGTTTCAAACGCAAAAACTCAAAAATGCCGGGCTGCTTCCCCGGGGCCCTTGCTCGAAACTTGAAACTTGAAGCTCGAAACTAGTCCTTCTCGTGTCCGCCCTCCGACACGTAATTCCTGTTCCACGCGGGAATCTCGACCACGACGTGGCCGGGCTTGGTGATCTGCGCCTGGCAACCGAGACGCGAATTGAGCTGCAGGTCGGCGGCCATGTCGAGGCGGTCGGCCTCGTCGTCATCCATCTCGGTGAGCGCGTCGGCGCCTTGCTTCACCCACACGTGGCAGGTTGTGCACGCGCAGTTTCCGCCGCAGGCGTGGTCGAGGAACACACCGTGGTTCAGCGCGATGTCGAGGATCGACTCCGGCTTGCCGTGGTCCTTGTACGGAAGCTTGCCGTGCTCGTACTCGACCGTCTTGTTCTCCGGCAGGAACGTGACGCGCACCGTGCCGGGGCGCTGCTCCTGCTCGGCCGTGGCGGTGGCGCCGGTTTGCGGGTTCTTCTCTTCAGGCATAGGAATATGTGTTCGTCGGTCTTCAAGCGTCGGTCTTCGGCAAATCAGCCTCCGGCGCAAATGGCCGGCGGCCAAGGGCCGACGACCGACGACTACTAGCTCTTCTCAATCTCCGCCGGCGCGAACGGATGCGGCGCCGCCGGGCCTTCGCCCACATCGGCCGTTTCCATCGTCTTGCCCTTGAGCGCGCTGGAGACGGCGGAATCCATCATCAACTCGGCGAGCCGCTGGGTCGCCTGGTTCAGCCGCTCCACGGCTTCGCGGATGGCGCGGTAGTCGTCGGCCTTCGCCGCGCGTTTCACCTCGTCTTCGAATTTGGTGATCCGAGCACGCTCGTCGTTCGCCAGCTGCTGCCACGCCGGGTTCAGCCGCGCCTTTCCCAGGTGCAGCAGGATGTTGTCGGCTTCCACGCGCGCTTCAGCGATCTGGCGGCGGCGGAAATCCTCCTCGGCGTAGTCAAACGACTCCAGGATCATGCTTTCGACCTGCTCATCGGTCAGGCCGTAGGTCGGCTTCACCGAGACCTCGGCCTCTTTGCCGCTGCGCTGCTCGCGCGCGGAGACGTGCAGGATGCCGTTGGCGTCAATCAGGAATTTCACTTCGATGCGCGGCAGGCCCGCCGGCATGGGCGGGATGCCCTTCAGGTCGAAGCGCGCCAGCGAGCGATTGTCGGCGGCGAGTTCGCGCTCGCCCTGCACGACGTGAATGGCCACGCTGGTCTGCCCTTCGACGCCGGTAGTGAAGTGCTCCGTCGCAGACGCTGGAATGGTCGAGTTGCGATGGATGATCTTGGCGACCACGCCGCCCAGCGCCTCGATGCCGAGCGACAGCGGCGTGACGTCGAGCAGCAGCATCTCTTCGGTGGCGGCAGAGCCTCCGGCCAAAATGTTGGCCTGCACGGCCGCGCCGAGCGCGACGACTTCGTCGGGATTCAGCTCGATATGCGGCTCCCGCTGGAACAACTCGCGCACCAGCGCGCGCACGCGCGGAATGCGCGTGGAGCCGCCCACCAGCACGGCTTCGTCGATCTGCGCCGGCGTAAGCTTGGCGTCGGCCAGCGCCTGCTTCACCGGGCCGACGGTGCGCTGGATAATTGGCTCAATAAGCTGCTCGAATTGCTTGCGCGTGATTTCGCGCTGATACCTGTGTCCGCCCGGCAATTCGGCTTCGAGGAAGACCGGATCGCGCGACGAGAGCGCGATCTTGGCGTCGATCACCGCCTTGCGGATGGCTTGCACGGCCTCGGCGTTGCGGCGGAGGTCCACACCCATGTCCCCGCGGATGTCGTCGAGCGCGATGGTGATCAGCAGGTTGTCGATGTCGTCGCCGCCCAGGTGCGTGTCGCCGGCGGTCGCGATCACTTCGAAGATGCCCTCGTGCAGCTTGAGCACCGAGATGTCGAACGTGCCACCGCCCAGGTCGTAGACGGCGACGATGCCGTCGCGCTTCTTGTCGAGCCCGTAGGCCAGCGACGCGGCCGTGGGCTCATTCACCAGGCGCAGGACCTCCAGTCCGGCGATGCGGCCGGCGTCTTTGGTGGCCTGGCGCTGCGCGTCATTGAAGTACGCCGGCACGGTGATGACCGCCTTTTTTACCGGCGCGCCGAAGTAGCGCTCAGCGTTCTTGCGAAGCTGGCGCAGGATGAACGCGGAAATCTCCGGCGGCGTGTACTCGTGTTCGCCGAGCCTGATGCGCAGCACTTCGCCAGGCGCGAGATTGTCAGCAAGGCGGAAGGGGAACAGCTTCAGTTCGTCCTGGACATCTTCGATGCCGCGGCCCATGAGCCGCTTGATCGAATACACGGCGCGCTCCGGCGTTTCGATCAGGTACCTGCGCGCCGGATTGCCAACGATGATCTGGCCGTTTTCGTCGAGCGCGACCAGCGAAGGGACGAGGTTCGAGCCGTCTTCGCCGGGGATGACCACCGGCGTGTCGCCTTGCATGTAGGCAACGAGTGAGTTCGTCGTGCCGAGGTCAATACCGACCACGCGTTCGGTTTGGGGTGTTTCTGCCATCACTTGTTCGCGTACTTCCCGGCGCCCGTCAGGTGGATCGAAACGTAGGGCTCGTTACCCACGACCCAGCTGTCGTGCTCCGGGCCGATATGGAAGATGTCGCCGGCGCGCAGATCAATGATCCGGCCGTCGCGCATGGCCGCGACCGCGTGGCCGGAGACGACCACTCCGACGTGCTCAACGTCGCAGAAGGACTTGCCCAGCGCCTTGCCCACATGCACCGACCATTTCCATCCCGGCTGATAGGTGGCGCGGCCAAGCGTCATGCCCCCGACGTTCACAATCTCGAAGCGGCCCTCCTCGAACTCGCGGACCTCATCGGGCGAGTCGAAGCGCTTGATGACGGCGTCGCTGGCGAGCCGTGGATTCATGCGGATGCGCCTGTTTCTCGGCTGCGGCGTTCGCTGCCGAAAATGCAAAGGTGATGGCCGTCGGGATCGTCGAAGTTTGCCGCCCATTGCGCGCCGTTAATGACCCGCGGCTCGACGGTGAACTTCACGCCGCGCTCCCGAAGCATGTCGTAATGCTCGCGCACGCCATCGACGCCGAACACCACCTCAGAGGCACCGGCACCCTGACCGAGATGCCTTGCCAGCGGCTCACTGAGCACCAGCATGAGCCCTCCGCCATCGAGGAAGGCCAAGGCTTCGATCTGGCCGGTGAGCTTGAGGCCAAGCGTATCGCGATAGAACGCGACGGAGCGCTGCACGTCGCTCACACCCAGCACCACGGTCGCGATCCTCATTTGCGGGCTGCCCATTAAGCCTCCAATGCCTCGTTGACGTCGCGCACCAGGTTGCGGATGTAGCTGCGCCGGTTGAGCAGGTCCACGATCTTGTCGCGGACATGATTGCGCTCGGCGCCGGAGCCGCAGCGCGCGGCGGCCGCGTCCCACTCACTCCAAAGTGTTTGCAGCTGGGCTGAAATCGCCTCCAGGCGGGCGGTAAAGTTGATGCGCGCGGTTTCCAGGTCACGCTGCACGCTCGCATCGGCCTGCTCGCCCATCTTTTTCGCGGCACGCATCTCCTCGAGCTGCATGTTCAGATCGAAAACCTCTTCCAGCAGATCGGCGGGAACAACCTGCTTCTTCTGTGTTCCCGATTCGCGCGCCTGATCGGTCGCGGCCCGCGACTGCTCTTCCAGTTGCACGCCTTCCAGCTTCAGCAGGTACTCAGTGCGGGCGATGGGGTCGCGCAGCGTGCGATAAGCGTCGTTCAAGCGCGAGCTTTGCTCCAGGCTCCAGGCCTGCTCTTCGGCGGAGGCCCGGGCGTACAGATCGGGATGCAGCTTGCGGCTCAGGCGGTAGAACTCGCGCTCCAGCGCCTTCAGGTCAATGTTCAGGCGGCGCGGCAGGCCGAAGATGCCGAAGAAGTCCTGCGCGGAGGACTCGCTTCCGGATTCTGCGGCATCGCGGATTTTGCTTTCGGTCGCCATTCGGTCGTTCAGCCGTCAGTCAGTCGTTCAGCGCAATGCCGCCGGCCGAGTTTTAGGTGACGGACTGAGAGACTGACCGACTGACAGACTCCGGTCTCAGCCCGAAAACGACGTCCCGCAGCCGCATGACTTGCTGGAGTTGGGATTGATGAACTCGAATCCCCGGCGCATCAGCGTCTCCTGGTAATCGAGCGTCATGCCGTGCAGGTAGAGGAACGACTTCGGATCGACGAAGACGCGCACGCCGTCGAAGGTGAAGACGCGGTCGCGCTCGCGCGGCTGCGAATCGAAGCGCAGGTGATAGGTGAGCCCCGAGCAGCCGCCGCCCTGCACGCCCAGGCGCAGCCCGCCATCGGCGGGCGAAATGCCCTCCTTGGCCATGGCCGCGCGGATGCGCTCCACCGCTCGCGGCGTTACTTGAATTCCCGGCGCAGGCGGAGCTTCGCCCTGGCCTGCGGAACTGGCTGCAGGCGCGAAGGTGGGCGTGGCGTTCGTTTCTATCTGCTCCAGCTTCTCCGGGTTGTCGAGCGTCGTCTTCATCACTCTTGCCCGGCCGAGCGTGACCGGGCTGCATTTTCCACGGCGCGAATGCTTACGCGCTCTTCTCGGCCGTGGCTGGAGCGGCGGCCGGCTCACCCAAGCCCTGCTTCTTCTTCCAGTCGTGGATGGCGGCGCGGATCGCGTCCTCGGCCAGCACCGAGCAGTGGATCTTCACCGGGGGAAGCGACAGCTCGCGCACAATGTCGGTGTTCTTGATGCCGAGCGCCTCTTCCACGGTCTTGCCCTTCACCCACTCAGTCGCCAGCGACGACGAAGCGATGGCCGAGCCGCAGCCGAAGGTCTTGAACTTGGCTTCCTCGATGATGTTGCTCTCGGGATTGACCTTGATCTGCAGCTTCATCACGTCGCCGCACTCGGGCGCGCCGACCAGCCCGGTGCCCACGTTGGGGCTCGTCTTGTCGAGCGAGCCGACGTTGCGCGGATTGGTGTAGTGGTCCAGAACCTTGTCGCTGTATGCCATGTTCTTGTTTCCTCTCTAAATTCGATGCTCTTCGTTGTCCTTTCGCTTCGAAGGGCGGCCCTGCAAATTGATCACTGTGTCACCGGGTCATTGTTCCTTGGGCCCAATGACCCACTGGCCCGATGACCCGATGTTCACTACTCTGCCGCCCACTGCACCTTGGTCAGGTCAATGCCTTCCTTGGCCATTTCGTACAGCGGCGAAAGCTCGCGCAGGCGCTTCACGGTTTCCACCACGCGCTCGGCCACGTAATCCACCTCGGCCTGCGTGTTGAAGCGGCCGATGCCGAAGCGGATGGAGCTGTGCGCCAGGTCGTCGCCCGTGCCCAGCGCCTTGAGCACGTATGAGGGCTCCAGCGTCGCCGACGTGCACGCCGAACCGCTCGAAACCGCGATGTCGTTGATGCCCATCAGCAGCGACTCGCCTTCCACATAGGCAAAGCTGATGTTCAGATTGCCCGGCAGGCGGCGCTCCAGGGTGCCGTTGATGTACACCTCGTCCAGTTCGGCCGTGATTTTGTCCTTCAGGCGGTCGCGCAAGCCGGCGAGCTTCTTCATCTCTTCGGGCATCTCTTCGTGCGCCAGCGCCGCGGCCTTGCCGAGTCCCACAATGCCAGGCACGTTCAGCGTGCCGGAGCGCATGCCGCGCTCGTGCCCGCCGCCATCGATGATAGGCGACACCTGCACGCGGGGATTCTTGCGCCGAACGTAGAGTGCGCCCACGCCCTTGGGACCGTACATCTTGTGCGCCGAGATCGAGGCCAGGTCGATGTTCTGCTGGATCACGTTGACGGGCACTTTGCCGATGGCCTGCGTCGCGTCGGTGTGGAAGATCACGCCGCGCTCATGGCACAGCTTGCCGATCTCCTCAACCGGCTGGATCACGCCAATTTCGTTGTTGGCGAACATGATGGTGACGAGAATCGTCTTGTCGTCCATCGCGCGCTTCAGGTCGTCGAGGTCGATAAGGCCGTTCTTCTGCACCGGCAGGTAAGTCACGCGGTAGCCGTACTTCTCCAGCCGCTTGCAGGTATCGAGCACGGCCTTGTGCTCGGTAACGGCGGTGATGATGTGGTTGCCCTTCTCGCGATACATCTCCGCCACGCCCTTGATGGCGAGGTTGTCGCTCTCGGTGGCGCCGGAGGTGAAGATGACCTCCTTGGTGGTCGCGCCGATCAGCCTCGCGATTCGCTCGCGCGCGGTTTCGGTTGCCTCTTCGGCGATCCAGCCGAAGGAGTGGTTGCGGCTGGCGGCGTTGCCGAAGCGGTCGGTGAAGTACGGCAGCATCTCCTCCAGCACGCGCGGATCGACTGGCGTGGTGGCGTGGTTGTCCATGTAGATGGGCAGCTTCACGTTCGCGTTTGCGTTTCCATCGCCGTTGCCGTGGCCGTTGCCGCTCTTCGTCTCAGTAATGATTCCCTTGCTGCTCATGTCCGTCTTCGCTCCTCGCAAGATCGCTTCAAAACTCGTCAGGTCAGCCGCACCAGTTCGGAGGGAGCTGCCGTCTCGCTCTCGCAGCAGCCGGCGCCGGCGTCCGCAGGGCGGGCCATGTCTGAAATCGTCAGCCGCGTCAGGACTTCCTGAATGCTGTCGCCCACGCGGCGCAGCGGCTCGCGCACAGTGCAGCGCGTGGTCTGCAGGCAATCGTTGTCGGTGCCGAAGCAGGAGGCGATGAACATGGGCCCATCGATCGCCTCGATGACCTCGAAGGCAGAAATGGTGCGCGCCTCGCGCGCCAGCGCGTAGCCACCGTGCGTGCCGTGCTGCGAAATCAGCAGGCCCGCCTTCACCAGCTTCTGCAGGATCTTGGCCAGCGCCTCCTGAGGGATGCCGTAGGCTTCCGCCAGATCTTTGGCGCTGTGCGCTCCCCGGCGGTGCGCGGCCAGGTGTCGCATGGCAATGAGCCCGTAGTCGGCCTTCTTGGTGAGCTTCAGCATCGGCGCTGCCTCAGCCGGGACCACGAATCCCGACCGAATTGGTCGCATATTTAATATAGATGCAATACGCGTCGCAACGCAACCATCCGCAGCCAACGAAGAATCCCAGCAGTTAATGGTAAGTATCTTCCATTCAATGGTTTGCGATTTAAGGCAAAAACGGTCGGATTTTCTGGGGAGCACCGGGCGGCACATGGTCGAAAAGTGGTTCTTTCCGTGTCACTTCCCAATGCAATTGAACTAAGGCAAACACTGGATTGTGATACTCACCAAACGAGCCAATCATCCCAGTGTGCCCGCTTCGTGGAGATGGCTCCGTCATCCCGCTGCCTTCCTGTTGCTGCTGACGCTCGCCCTGACGGCCACCGCCTCGGGCGGAGCCGACAGCGCCACGCCAGACACCGAGCGTCCCCGCGCCACACCGCCCGCCCCAACGCGACAGCCACAAGCCGTGTACAGCATTGAGGTCGGCGTGGATGGCGAGGTTTATCCAGTGTTCGCCAACTACGCCGCGCTGCAGCCGCCGCAGGAGCGGACGTGGAGCACGGTAGCGGTGAAGATCTCCAACTCCAGCGGGGCCACGCTTCGCAACCGCGTGAGCGTTCAGATTCGCGGCTGGAGCGATGAAGAAATACAGATCGCCGAGATGAGCGCCGGCGAGACGCGTACCTACCTGTTCGCGCCCAGCTTCCTGCCACGGTTTTACCGCAATCGCGACCTGACCGCCGCCACCGCCGTGGTCACCGCCACCGACATGAGCGGACACGTGGTCTACAGCGGCACCGCGCCCGTGCGTCTGCGCGCGGTTGACGACATCCTTTGGGGCGACGGCTTCAAGAACTCACGCTTCATCGCCAGCTGGGTGACGCCGCACGATCCGCGCGTGGAAGACGTGCTGAGCAAGGCCAAAGAATTCATGCCGGGCCGCCGCCTGCCCGGATACGAGAACTGGAAATCGCCCGCGCAGCAGGCCGAATCCACCCGCGCGCAGGCCCGCGCCATCTACCGCGCGCTGCAGAAGAAGGGCGTCTCCTACGTGAAGAGCTCGATCACCTTCGGACGGCACACCGCCACCAGCGAGCGCGTGCGCATGCCGTGGGAGTCGCTGCGCCAGGTTTCGGCCAACTGCATTGATGGCGCGGTGATGTACGCGTCGCTGTTCGAGAACCTGGGCATGGATCCGGTGGTGATTCTCGTTCCCGGACACGCCTACGTTGGCGTCCGCACCTCGGAGGAGGGGCGCGACTTCCTCTACCTGGACGCCGCGGTGATCGGCCGTGCCAGCTTCGAGACCTCCGTGGACACGGCCGAACAGGGCATGGCCCGCCTGAAGCCGGCGCAGATCACTCGCATCGCCATTTCGGAAGCGCGCAGCGCCGGGATCTTCCCCATGCCGGGTTTCGACTCGGCCGCCGCCACCCCGGGCGGCGCCACGGCTGCAACTCGCCTGCGGTAATCAACATCCTTTCGTCAACCGTGGCGGCGGGCCCATTCGCCCTTCCCGGGGAAAGTCCCGGCTTGGCCTGTTCCGGCCCTTGACAAGCATTCGCCCGGGGCTACAATTCCCGCTACCTCTCCGGTTCAGTCCGGAATATGACGTCGTTTCGTCCGCAAATCTCTCCTGCGAGTGCACCAGGAACCCCCATGGAACAGAAATGTCATCACCCGCGCGTGCAAATCGTGGCCCGCGACGGCGACTCGGAATTCGTCGAATGCAAGGAATGCGGCGAAGTCTTCGAGGCGTCGGAATTCAAGGACATGGCCATCGAGGAAAACACGCGTCCCAGCGAAGCCTGACCTCCCATCTCGCACCGTGAACCGGGCGCAAAGCCCTCGATCGCCGCTACCTGCCGCCGGGGTGTGCGCCAAGGGCCAAATTGGGCCTGAAAAGGCATTACAAACGTAATGTCCGGGCGCATTACTCGCTTGGGAACGAAAGGTAACCAGTGTTAAAACTTCGCTAATTCGCGTTGCCCCGGGTCCTGGACCCGGGAGCGGCGCGGTGGCAAGGCGAATATGAAAGCACTCGTGGTTGACGACTCCATGCTCATCCGGCACACCGTGTGCCGGTGGCTGGAAGAGCGCGGCTTCGCGGTGGAGGCGGCCTGCAATGGCGCCGAAGCGCTGGAAACCATGGCGGCCTACGTCCCTGACGTAATCATCACCGACATGGAAATGCCGCAAATGACCGGGCCGGAGCTGATCTTCAAGCTGCGCAGCCAGCCCCATACCGCCGACATTCCCATCGTGATCCTGGCGGGCAAGCGGAGCGCTCTCAGCATGGGCGCGCAATGCCGGGCGCACTACACCATCTTCAAAGACATTGACATTGAGACGCAGCTGCAGCACGCGGTGACCTCGCTGGCGGCGAAGCGGACCGGGAACTAACTCTCCTCTCCGTTTCTCCTTCGCCCAACCATTTGAGACTGTCATCCCGAAGCGCGCGTTCTTTGCGCGCGAGGGATCTGAGCACAATGCCGGCGCGACCAAGGCAGGTCGTGCGGGCCGCACACGCTGGCGCGACCGGTCGCATCAGTGCCGGCCGATGAACAGGTCCCTCGCTACGCGAGGGATGACGTTCTTAAAACGGGACGCGAATCAGCGGAATCCCAGGGCCATTCCCGCCTCGGCCGAGAAGTCGGCCGGCGCGAAGTCCTTTGCAACAAACTTCGGATAAGCCGCCGCGGCGATCATGGCGGCGTTGTCGGTGGAGAGCCGCAGCGACGGAAACGCTACTGCCAGCCCCTGCTGCGGGGCCTCTTGCTCGAACCGCTGGCGCAGTTCGCTGTTGGCGGCGACGCCGCCGGTCACGAACAGCGACGCGGCGTTGTTTTCGGCGGCAGCGGCCAGAGTTTTGCTCACCAGGTCCTCCACCACAGCCCGCTGAAAAGACGCCACCAGATCAAGCGTCGCGTGATCGCAGGCGGCGAGCACGTCTTCAAACTTCGGTTTCACTTGGCCGGCCAGCGCTTTGCGACGGGCTTCAATCGCCGGTCGCATGCCGTGCGTCTCCACGTATCGCAGCACCGCCGTCTTGATCCCGCTGAAGGAAAAGTCGAAAGTCGTGTCCGCGGAGCGCTTCTCGCGCGCGGCCCGGTCACGATGCTTGATCTGCGCCGGTCCGAACTTCACCGCCGCGGGATCGCCGTGCCGGGCCAGCTTGTCAATGATCGGCCCGCCAGGATAGCCGAGCGCCAGGAGTTTGGCCACCTTGTCAAAGGCCTCCCCGGCGGCGTCGTCGCGCGTGCGCCCGATGTTGCGGTAAGACCAGATGGGCGACGACTTGGGCGCCCCACTCAAGCCTTCTTCTGGCCTGAGTGGGGATTCTGACTTTGCGTCGGCCAAATAAAGATGTGTGTGCCCGCCCGATACGACCAGCGCCAGCACCGGAAACTCGAATTCCTCGCCGCCTTTTTGCCGCTGCTCGAGAAGCACCGCGTGGATGTGTCCTTCAAGGTGGTTCACCGCGATCAGCGGCTTGCCGGTCGCATACGCCAGCGCCTTGGCAAAGCTGACACCCACCAGCAGCGCCCCCGCCAGGCCCGGGCCCTGCGTGACCGCGATCGCGTCCACCGTCTCGTACGTCTTCCCGGCCTGCTCCAGCGCCTGGCGCACAACCGGCACGATGTTGCGCAGGTGCTCACGCGAGGCCAGCTCCGGCACCACGCCGCCGAACGGCTGATGCAAGGCCACCTGCGACGACACCACGTTCGAAATCACCTGCTCGCCCGCGCGCACCACGGCCGCCGCGGTTTCGTCGCAGGAGCTTTCGATGCCGAGAATGTAAGTGTCGGACATCTCTCCCATTACTATAGAGGATCAACCGCGGAGGCGCGGAGAAACCGAGATTTGATCGCTTTCCTCCGCGTCTCAGCGTCTCGGCCGTAAATTCGTTCTTGGCATGACCGCAAAACAGTTCGCCACCGATATTGTCCGCGCGCTCCACGACCGCGGGCACCAGGCGTACCTGGTGGGCGGATGTGTGCGCGACCTCCAGCTCGGGCGCGAGCCCGCCGACTACGACGTGGCCACTGACGCCACGCCGGATGAAGTCATGCGCATCTTCCCCGACACATTCGCCGTCGGCGCGCAGTTCGGTGTGGTGCTCGTCCCGCTGCCGCGCGCGACCGAGGAGCAGCTCGCCGCGGTCCCCGACGAGCATCCCGGCTCCGGGCACCGTCACTCGGTCGAGGTCGCCACGTTTCGCAGTGACATCGGCTACTCTGACGGGCGCCATCCCGACCAGGTGCGCTTCAGCCGCAGCGCCGAAGAGGACGCGCAGCGCCGCGACTTCACCATCAACGCCCTGCTGCTCGATCCGCTCAACAACCAGCTGCTCGACTACGTGGGCGGACGCCGCGACCTGGAGCGCGGCATCATCCGCGCCATTGGCGATCCGCACCGGCGCTTCGCTGAAGACAAGCTGCGCATGCTGCGCGCCGTGCGCTTCGCTGCGCGCTTCGACTACTGGATCGAGCCCAAAACGCTGGCGGCCATCAAGGAACTCGCTCCGCAAATCCACCAGGTTTCGCACGAGCGCGTGCGCGACGAGCTGCTCAAGATGCTGACCGAAGGCCACGCGCGCCACGCCTTCGAGCTGCTCGACCAGACCGGCCTGCTCAAGGAAGTCCTGCCCGAGATTGCGGCGATGAAGGGCGTGGAGCAGCCGCCTCAGTTTCATCCCGAGGGCGATGTGTGGGTGCACACGCTGCTACTGCTCGATGGTCTTCAGGCCGGGGCTTCCGCCACGCTCGCGCTCGGCGCTTTGCTGCACGACGTGGGCAAGCCGCCCACCTTCCGCCGCGCCCCCGACCGCATCCGCTTCGACGGCCACGTGGAGGTCGGAATGAAGATGGCGCAGGAAATCTGCCGCCGGCTGCGGCTCTCGACCCACGAAACCGACCAGGTGGTGGCGCTCGTCGGCAACCACATGCGCTTTGCCGACGTGGAGCAGATGAAGGACTCGACCTTCAAGCGCTTTGTCCGCCTGCCGCGCTTCGACGAGCACATGGAACTCCATCGGCTCGACTGCATGGCCAGCCATCGCGACCTGGACCGCTACAATTTCACACGTCACCGATTGGCCGAAATGCCGCCCGAGGCGATCCGGCCGGCGCCGCTCATCACCGGCAGCGACCTGATCGCGGCCGGCTATGCGCCCGGGCCGCTGTTCAAGGAAATCCTTGCCGCCGTCGAAGACCAGCAGCTCGAAGGGCGTCTTGCGTCGCGGGACGAAGCCATGCAGTTCGTCGCGCGCCAGTTCCCGCTGGCCGCACAGCGCGAA
The DNA here is from genome assembly GCA_035651995.1 of Terriglobales bacterium. Taxonomy (NCBI): domain Bacteria; kingdom Pseudomonadati; phylum Acidobacteriota; class Terriglobia; order Terriglobales; species Terriglobales bacterium. Next base: position 74,096 of record DASRER010000035.1, read on the forward strand.
TGCTAAGATTGAACATCGGGTCATCGGGTTATTGACCACTGGGCCCTGATTGTCGGTTCAATGATCAATGACCCGATGACCCGATGTTCAATCGCGATGGAGCCGGCGCGTCCAGCCCTGCACAAGATCGCTCTCGACCTGCTGAGGCAGGCGGGCGAGGCGGAGGCGCCGCTGTTGGCCTGGCGGCTGGTGTGCGGATCGAGCGTCGCTGAGCGGACGCGTGCCACGGCATTCGCCACGCCCGTGCTCACGGTCGAAGTGCCCGACGCTGCCTGGCGCGCCGAACTGAAGTCGCTCGAGCCGCAGTACCTGGCGGCGCTGCGCCAGATGCTCGGCGAACGCGTCACGCGCATTGAGTTCGTCGTGGTCGGAGGATCGAGAAGGCCGCCAGCATGAAAGTCACAGAAAAAGACGTGCTCTACGTCGCCGACCTGGCCAACCTGGAGCTGACCGATGCCGAGCGCGCGCGCATGGTGCGCGACCTGAACCAGATTCTTGAGCACATCGACATGCTCAACGAGCTCGACACGGCGAACGTGCCGCCCATGGCGCAAATTTGCGACCGCTTCGGCGTCGATCCGGCAAAGACCGGCAGCGCGCGCTTCCTCTACGCCATGCGTCCCGATGAAGTCCGGCCGTCGCTGCCGCGCGAAGCCGCGCTGAAGAACGCGCCCGAGTCCGACGGAACGTTCTTCAAAGTCCCCAAGGTGATCGAGCGCTGACCATGGACCTGGGGCTGCTCACCGTCGCATCCACGCGCACCGCCGTCCAGGAGCGGCAGGTCACCGCCACCGCGCTCGCCGAAAACTTCTATACAAAGATCGCCAGCGACGACGCCGACATTCACGCTTATCTGCACCTGTGCCGCGAGCGCGCATTGCAGAAAGCCGGCGAGATCGATGCCGCGGCCAAAAAAGGCGACGCCTTGCCGCCGCTGGCCGGTGTTCCCATCGCGGTGAAAGACGTGATGGTGATGCGCGGCGTCCGCGCCACAGCGGGTTCGAAGATCCTGGAAAACTACGTTTCGCCCTACGACTGCACCGCGGTGGCGCGCCTGGAAGCTGCCGGCGCCGTTGTGCTGGGCAAGACGAACTGCGACGAGTTTGCCATGGGCTCGTCGAACGAGAACTCGGCCTACGGCCCGGTGCGCAATCCGCGTGACAAGTCGCGCGTTCCCGGCGGATCGTCGGGCGGATCGGCGGCGGCCGTCGCCGCCGGAACCGCCGTTGCCGCGCTCGGTTCCGATACGGGCGGCTCCATCCGCCAGCCGGCATCGTTCTGCGGCGTCGTCGGCCTCATGCCGACTTACGGCCGCGTGTCGCGCTACGGCCTGATCGCGTTCGGCTCGTCGCTCGACCACATTGGCCCGCTCACCAAGTCAGCGAAAGACGCGGCGATTTTGCTGCGCCACATGGCGGGACGCGATCCGCTCGATTCCACCTCCGCCAACGTTCCTGTGCCCGATTACGAAGCCGCCATCGGCGAGCCGGTGCGCGGGCTCAGGCTCGGCGTTCCGCGCGAGTATTTCGGCGATGGTCTCGACCCGGAGGTTCGCGCTTCGGTCGAAGCCGCGATCCAGAAGCTGGCGTCCGCCGGCTGCGAGGTTGTGCCGATTTCCATGCCGCACACCAAGTACGCCATTCCCACGTACTACGTGGTGGCGACGGCCGAAGCGTCATCGAATTTGGCGCGCTACGACGGCGTGCGCTACGGCCATCGCTCGCGCGGGGCGCGCACGCTGAGCGAGATGTATCGCCGCAGCCGCGACGAAGGCTTCGGCCCCGAGGTGAAGCGCCGCATCATGCTCGGCACCTACGCGCTCAGCGCCGGTTACTACGACGCGTACTACCTGAAGGCGCAGCGCGTGCGCACGCTGCTCACAAAAGACTTCGAAGATGCGTTCACCAAAGTGGACGCCATCGTTACGCCCACATCGCCCACACCCGCGTTCAAGCTCGGCGAAAAATCCGACGATCCGCTGGCCATGTATCTCGCCGACATCTACACCGTGACTGCCGACCTCGCCGGCGTTCCCGGCATTTCAGTGCCGTGCGGCAACTCGCGCGAGGGCCTGCCCATCGGGCTGCAAATCCTCGGCCGCCACTTCGACGAGGCCACCGTGCTCCGCCTGGCGCACGCCTATGAGCACGCGCGAGCGGCGTAAATCAGCCCGGCCATAGTCCTTGGTAACCGCGTGTAAGAACTGCTCGCTGGACGCCCGATTTTCCTCCTGTTCCCAACCGACGCCATCACGTAACCAACTCATTCCATTTGACTTGCCAGCGGGCAGCTCTGGTTGAAGCCGTGCATCCAGGTAGGGCGTTGCTGAGGAGAAAAGCGATGAAGTGCATCACTCGTCTGCTGCTTGCCATCGGGACCGCTGCGGCACTTTGCTCGGCCCCGGCTTTCGCCAAGGACCACGGGCAAGGCCACGGCAAGGACAAATTCGAGAAGCACGACCGGGATCACGACCGCGACGATCGCTGGCGCCGCGACCATGATCGCGACGATCACTTCCGCCATGCCAACTCGGGAACACCTCCGGGCTGGAGGCACGGGCGCAAGACCGGATGGGGCAACTGCGACCTGCCTCCGGGACAGGCAAAGAAGCAAGGCTGCCATTCGACCTGGGTGAACCATCGTGACCGTGACCGCGACCGCCGCATCTGGCGTGATCGCGCCGAAAACCGTCGCGAACGCGAACGCCGCGAACGCGAGCGCCGGGAGCCCGCGAGCCACGAGTGCGCCCGCGCCTGAGCGCTGGCAGCAACGCGGCGCTTGGCGCGCGCCAGGAAGTACAGGTGAATAAGTAACCCGGTTCCGGCGCTCGCGGGCATGCAGCCTGCTTCCGCCAGTGTGCGGATGCGGGCTTTCCCTGTTCTGAACCAGCCCGAGGCCGTGGCCCCAGCACCATGCAACCAACCGGATTGTGCTCGCTTCCTAAATTCATGCCCCAATCGCAGGCTTCGCGGAAGCGCGCCCGGCGCATTCTGCTGGTGGAGGACAGCGAAGGAAATCGCGACCTGATGCGCGAGTTGCTGACGGTGCGCGGCTACGATGTGGTGACGGCCGCCAATGCCGACGAGGCGGAAGCTGCCATTCGCGTCCAGCAGCCTGACCTTATCCTGCTCGACGTGATCATGCCGGGGCGCTCCGGATACGATCTCTGCCGCAAGCTGAAGAGCGACCCCACCACGCGCCTGGTTCCCGTGGTGATGATCACCGGACTGACCAGCCGCGAAGACCGCATCCGCGGCATTCAGGCCGGCGCCGACGAATTCCTGAGCAAGCCCATCGTCCCCGAAGAACTGTTTGCGCGCGCCGAGTCGCTGCTTCGCCTGAAGGACTACACCGACGAGCTGGAAAACGTCGAGTCCGTGCTCTTCACCCTGGCGCGCAGCGTGGAGGCGCGCGATCCATACACCGAAGGCCACTGCGAGCGGCTCTCGCGGTATAGCGTGGACCTGGGCCGCCGCCTGGGCCTCGACGAAGACTCGCTCACCGCGCTGCACCGCGGCAGCATTCTCCACGACCTGGGCAAGATCGTCATTCCCGATGAAATTCTTCGCAAGGGAAAGAACCTGAGTCCGGAAGAGTGGCAGATCATGAAGCAGCATCCCGTCACCGGCGAAAGCATCTGCCAGCCGCTGAAGTCGCTGCGCAACGTGCTGCCCATCATCCGCCACCACCACGAGCACTGGAACGGCACCGGCTATCCCGATGCACTGCGCGGCGAGGAAATCCCGTTCCTGGCCCGGGTCCTGCAGGTAGTGGATGTTTACGACGCCCTCCGCACCGCCCGCCCCTACAAGCCGGCGCTTTCCCACTCCGAGTCCGAGCGCACCATGCGCGGCGAAGCCGCCAGCGGTTTGTGGGATCCCGACCTGGTGGCCTCCTTCCTCGGCATGGTCTCCGAGCAGCGCCAGGCTGCTTGACACGCACCAGCCGCTTTACCGCTGAGTTGCGCTCCTATAGAGTTGCCACGGGCTTTTGCACAGCAACACTGCCTGCAATTCGCGGCTCTAACTAGCAGATGCCAGCCATCAGCATCGTCATTCCGGCATATAACGAAGGACAGCGCATCGGCGCCACCCTGCAGCGTGTGCTGGACTACGCCGCCGAGCAGCGCTGGGACGCCGAATGCGTGGTGGTCAACGACGGCTCGCGCGACAACACCGCCGCCCTGGTGCGCGAGGCCGCCGCGCGCAATCCCGCCGTGCGACTCATCGAGAACCCCGGCAATCGCGGCAAGGGCTACACCGTGCGCAACGGCATGCTCAACGCCGCCGGCGACCTGCTGCTGTTCACAGACGCCGATCTCTCATCCCCCATCGAGGAAGCGCCACGCCTTTTCGCCGCGCTGAACTCCGGCGCCGACATCGCCATCGGCTCGCGCTGGCTGCAACGCGAACTGCAAACCCTGCGTCAGCCCTGGTACCGTCAAATCTTCGGGCGCGCATTCAATTTTTTTCTCAGAACGGTCCTGGGGCTGTCTTTTAAAGACACGCAGTGTGGCTTCAAGGCATTCAAGCGCGGCGCCGCGCAGGCCATCTTTCCGCGCCAACTGGTGGAGCGCTGGGGCTTCGATCCTGAAGTGCTTTTTCTCGCCCGCAAGCTCGGACTGCGCACCGACGAAGTCGCGGTCCGGTGGGCCCACGATCGCCGCACCAAGATCAGCTTTTTCCGCGACGGCATGCGCATGGTCGTCGAGGTCCTCAAGGTGCGGATGCACGACCTGGCCGGACGCTACGACCAACCCGTGCCTGCGGTCGCAACACCGCACGTCGAGCGAGTCAAGACGGGGCAGTGAATCCCGATTGGCATTCGCAACTTTGCTGCTCTACTACATCACCGACCGTACACAGTTTCCCGGCGACGAGGCGGCCCGCCGCGCCCGGCTGTTGGAGCGAATCGCCGCAGCTGCCGGCGCGGGAGTGGATTACATCCAACTGCGCGAAAAGGACCTGAGCGCTCGCGAGCTGGAACAGCTGGCGCGCGCTGCCATCCAGGCAATTCGCGGTGCTTCGTCGAGCGCGCGCCTGCTCATCAACTCGCGCTGCGATGTGGCGCTCGCCGCCGGCGCGAATGGCGTGCACCTGCGCGCCGGTGCGCAAGACATCTCGGCAGCCGACGCGCGCGCCCTGCTCGTCCGCGCCGGCATGTCGTCTCCCATTGTCGCGGCTTCGTGCCACGCGTCGAGCGAGGTCGCGTTGGCGGCCTCGGAGGGCGCTGACTTCGCCGTCTTCGGACCCGTGTTCGGCAAAGGACCAGACGCTGCGCACGAGCAGGTGGCGCCTGCCGGCCTCAGCGCGCTGCGCGCCGCCTGCTCGGCGTCTGTTGGAGGCATGCCAGTTTTGGCCCTCGGCACCGTCAGCACGGAGAACGCCGCCGGCTGCCTGCGCGCCGGCGCCGCGGGTGTGGCGGGAATCAGGTTGTTTCAGAATGGCGACGTGGCCGCGACTGTTCGCCGTCTGCGCTCTCTTCCATAGTGCTGTTCCGCGTCTGCTTCTTCTGCGCCCCGCGTCCTTCGGCGTAGTCCAGCATCACCTCGACGCACTTGGCCAGGCGGCGGGCGCGCGCCTCCGGCGTTTTGTAGCCGAAGAGTCCGAACAGGTGAAAGCGTTTTTGTGAGCGCGGCATCAGCTCCCAGCCACGCCGTGCTTTCGCGTTGCGCGCCATCGCGGCTTGCAGAACCGGAGGCGGTTCGCGCTCGGCCTCCATCACCTGCATCAGCCGCTCGGCCATCTGCTCAGAGCGGCGCGCGCGCGTTTCCTCATGCTTGGCCTCGCTGATCACCCGGATGAGGTCACGGCGTGTCGAGGGACTGAGCGTGTCGAAGAACTTGCGCAGGCGCTTGTCCTGGTCGAGCGCGCGCCGCAACTCTAGTGGCACGGTCACCATGCGCTCTTCGGTATCGGGCTCCATGCGGAACTCGGCCGTGGCGCCGGGCAGGGCGCGTCCGCCCCTCTGCATCTGCTTGTTGACCACCATGTAATGCGTGCCGCGGCCGGTAGGAAACAGCGAGGTGCGGAAGGCGAAGCCGTTGACGCTGCCTCGGACTCGGATCTGTCCGCGCTTGCCCCAGATTTTCGCCGCGTCGAACGGCACGTGAATGATGACCCAGCCCAGATTGCCGGGCATGCGCTCGAGCGTGGCGCGGAACTTCCTCTCGGTCGGCACAGAAACTACCTGCCACGGATTCACGACGGATGACACCGATCAGAATGGGCCAAGTCCGTGTTATCCGTGTTCATCCGTGGTGAGTCCTACATCATCTTCTTCCCCGCGGCGATCATGGCGACAGCTTTGCGGATGCGCTTCACGCGGGTCTCGGCGCGCTTGGCGCTCTCGATACAGTCAACGTAGGCCTTGCGCTGCGAGTAGGAGAATTCAGCAAACTGCGATTTTGCCTTCTCATTTGCCGCGAGCGCCTTCTTCAGGTCGGGCGGGACCTTGACGACGCGCGGCCCGGAATCGGGAGCCAGCGTGAATGTGGCTGAACTCCCCGGCTGAACCTTGGCGCCCGCCTGCATCTGCTTGTTGACCATCATCGTGTGCCCGCCGTTGCCGTCGGGAAAAATCGACGAGCGGAAGGCGTAGCCGTTGATGGTGCCCTTCACTGACATGCGCGCCTTTGTTCCCCACACCTCCTCCACCCTGAAGGGAACGCGCATGATCACCCAGCTGCCGCCTGGGCCAACCGCTTCCAGCTTCGCTTTGAACGTCTTCTGGTTCTGGGCACTCATCGTTTCCACCATCGCCGCACTCACAGCGAGGAGCCTTTCGCCGCCTTCGCACCCGGCCCCTCGAGCACGTACTGGTTGCCGTACGGGTCTTCGAAGATTGCTTGCGTACCCCAGGGACGGACTTCGGGCGCGCGCACGAATTTCACGCCACGCGAGCGCAAGACTTCGTAGGTTTTAACACAGTCGGCAGTGCTGAAGACCCAGCTCACTTCTTTTCCGATGCGATCGGAATGGTTGGTCATGTTCCCTTCCCCATTGCCGCTCTCCGGCAGGTCGAGCACGATCCCAATGTCTTTTTGCCCTTTGGGCGCTACCACCACCCATCGTTGCCCAGGCGCGGGACCGTACTTCTGGTCCTGGACCTTGTCGAAGCCCAGTTTGCCGACGTAGAAGGCCAGGGCCTCGTCCAGGTTCGGCACCACCAGCGTGACAAAGTGCAGCCGGCTGATGCCGGCAATCTCGCCGGCGGGCGCCGGCTTGGCCGTTTGGGCCATGGCCGACCCGGCGTTGAAGAACAGGAGCATCCAAAGCAGGGCCGCAATCGTGATGCGTTTCATTGTTTCCCTCCTCTGTTTGACTGGCTTCGGGTTCTATTTCGGACTGTTGCCGTGCATCGAGACGCCGCTGCTCCGCCAGGCCTGGCCCTGCTGCGCCATGTTGGCCAGCACGAGCGGCAGATACTTGTTGAGGATGTCGCCACCCCATCCGCTCTTCATCATCATGCTCACCAGCACCGCCTTGATGCCCTCAAAGCCGCTGTGCTCCAAACGCACGTTGGTTCCCGCGGCAGTGGGCGTGAGTGTCCAGACTACGACCGTATCGATCGCGTTGCTCTTCCAGGTATAGGAGAGGCGGCGTGGCGGATCGAGTTCGCGCACCTGGCAGTCCACGATGCCGTTCCATCCCGGCATCGGCTTGGCGCGAAACTGGAAGCGATGTCCTACGCGCGGCTCGAAATTGTTCGTCATGAGCCACTCGGTGATCGCCCCGGAGTCGGTCAGCGCGCGCCAGACACGTTCCGGCGGATGCGGATACTCGACTTCAAACTTCAGATCGCGCTTCATGCCTTCCTTCCCGAATGCCCCCTGGGCCGTTTCGCACCTACACGCCGCGCCGGTCTCGCGGCGGCTGATGTCTCACTGGCCGCCATGCGATCGAGGTAGCGTCCAAGGCGGTCGAGCCGGCCGCGCCAGAATCGCTCGTAGAACGCCAGCCAGTCCGCCACCTCGCGCAACGGCGCCCCATCGATGCGGTAGAGCCTCTGCCTGCCCTGCCGCCGCTCGCTGACTAGCCGTGCCGAGCGCAAAACGGCCAGCTGCTGTGAGACCGCCGGCTGCGAGATGCGGAAGTGCGCCGCCAGTTCCGTCGCCGGGCGTTCGCCTTCGTGGAGCAGAGCCAGTAGCGACCGCCGTGTGGGATCGGCAATGGCCCGGAAGACGTCCGTCGAGTGCGCGGTGGCCGTCATCAACGATGGCATCATATAAGAAAATACTTATATGTCAAGGGTGAATTGTCGCGCGTCTGTGAGGGGTTGCGGAATCGGCCTTTCACACCCCAGAATCATGCAGATCCTATGAAGGTGATACAGGTCAGGAAGCCGGGCGGGCCGGAGGCCATGCAGGTGGCCACCCTGCCCATGCCGCAGTTCAAGCCGAGTGAAGCCGTGGTGAAGGTCGCCGCCAGCGGCGTGAATTTCATTGACGTGTATTTCCGTGAGGGCCGATACAAGGCGCCCCTGCCCTTCATCAACGGACAGGAGGGAGCGGGAACGGTGACCGGCACTGGCACCGAAGCTCCCTGGATCCGGGTTGGCGACCGTGTGGCCTGGACGGGCATCCTCGGCTCTTACGCCGAGTACGCGGTGGTTCCCGCCGACCGCCTGGTGCCGATCCCGCAGGGCGTCACCGAACGCGAAGCCGCCGCCGCCATGCTGCAGGGCATGACCGCCCACTACCTCACCCACGATACCTGGCGCGCGCAGCCGGGCCAGACCGCGCTTGTTCACGCTGCCGCCGGTGGTGTAGGACTGCTGCTGGTCCAGATGCTGCACAACATCGGTGTGCGTGTGATCGGCACCGTTTCGACCGAAGAAAAAGCCCGGCTGGCGCGCGATGCCGGCGCCGACGACGTCATCCTCTACACCGAAACCGACTTCGAGGCGGAGACGAAACGTCTAACCAACAATCGCGGCGTGGATGTGGTGTACGACTCGGTGGGCAAGACCACATTCGAGAAGAGCCTGGGCGTACTGCGGCCCCGCGGCATGCTGGCGCTGTTTGGCGGCTCCAGCGGCGCCGTGCCGCCCTTCGATCCCATGCTGCTCAGCCAGAAGGGCTCGCTCTTCCTCACCCGGCCGTCACTGGGCCACTACATCGCCAGCCGCGAGGAACTGCTGGCCCGCGCCGAATCCGTTTTCGGCATGGTCGCGGATGGCAAACTCAAGCTGCGCATCGAGCGCACCTACCGCCTGGAAGACGCGCAGCAAGCCCACCGCGACCTGCAAGCCCGCAAGACGACCGGGAAGCTGTTGCTCACGCCGTGATCCGCGGCTCCGCGCTCCCGCGAGACGCTTCCGGCCTGCCGTCGTCGCAGCACGGAGATCGGACACCGAGCTACTTGTTCTCCCCGCCTCCCGCCGCCACCGCCGGCTGGCCGCCTTCGAGCGGCAGCTCGCTTTGTCCGAGCAACGCCGAGTTGCGCGGAATCTCTGTGTTCCACAAGTAATGCGAGAACCAGTCGAAATTCGCCTGCAGCACGGCGCGGTTGCTGCGCGGCTTGGTGATGCCGTGTCCGAAGCCGGTGTAGAGGATGAGCCGCGAGGGCACGTTCTGGTCCTGCAGGCCGCGGTAGAGTTCGAAGCTGTCAGGCACGGGCACGCGCTTGTCGTTCGAGCCCTGCTGGATCAGCGTCGGCGTCTTGGCCTGCTTGATGGTCGTCATCGGCGACGTCTTGGCGTAGATCTCCGGGTCGTCCCACGGCGTGGCCTTCAGATATTGACGCGTGAACGGCGTGATGTCGGTGCTCACGTAGTACGTAACCCAGTTACTGATGCCGGCGCCGACCGAGATCGCCTTGAAGCGGTCGGTGTGCGTCGTCAGGAACGCCGAGATGTATCCGCCCTGCGACCAACCCATGGCGCCGAGCTTCGCCGGGTCCACGATGCCGCGCGCGATCAGTGAATCCACGCCAGACATCACGTCCATCATGTCGCCCACGCCGAGGTTGCGGACGTTGAGCGAGCGGAAGCGCTGTCCGTAGCCGGCGCTGCCGCGGTAGTTCGGCTCCAGCACCAGAGCACCGCGCGCCAAAAAGGCCTGAATGGGATAAGTGCGATCGGCGGGCTGCAGCGTGGGCCGCGAAACGCCCGCCGGTCCGCCATGAATCACCAACAGCAGCGGATACTTGCGCGACGCGTCGTAATCGGCGGGCTTATGCAGGATGCCCTCGATCACAGTGCCGTCGCCGCTCTTCCATGAAACAACTTCGTTCGTGCCCAGCGTCCAGTTGGCGATCTGGTCGCTCATGGCCGTCAGGCGCTTGGGAGCGAAGCTCGCAACGGGTGAGACGTAGATCTCCAGCATGTTCTGCGCGTCTGACATGGTGAAGGCCATCGTCCTGAAGTCGCGCGAGAAGCTGGCCGAATCGTGCGCAGCGGCGTCATTCTGCGTGAGCCGCGTGATGGCGCGCGTGCGCGGGTCCAGCCGGTAAACATGCGACGCCGTCTTCTGTAGCGCGTAGAAGTAGATTCCGTCCGGCCCCCAGTCGAGAATGTTGGCGTTCTCGTCGAAGGCGGCCGTGAGGTCGGTGGCCTGCTCGATGTCGTCGGGCGGATGCGCCAGCGCCTTCTCCACGTCAACCACAGCGATGTGGTGGTTCAGGTAGTAGTAGTTCTTGCCCGAGAGCGCCGTCTCGAACGCCACCTGCTTGCCGTCGGGCGAAAACACCGGCGACTCGTCGGGGCCGATCAGTGCGTCGATCTTGCTGACCTTGTTGCCGGCCGCGAGGTCGAGCAGATAGATGTCCGAGTCGTCGGTGAAGGCCAGCAGCGGCACCTTGCGGGCGCTGAACACGATGCGGGTCGAGTCAGGCGACCAGGAGAAGTCATTCACGTTCAGGTCGGGATCGCGCGTGAGCTGCACGGCGCGCGCCGGCGCGTTGTGCGCCAGCGCCTCGCCTACATCCACCAGGAAGAGCTGGTTCTGGTCGTACTCCTTCTCGTAGACCTCGAAGTCGGCGTACTTGTCCTTGCGGTCCTTCGCGGGCTTGGCCTTGGGCGGATTGGCGACGAAGGCGATGCGGGTGGAATCCTTCGACCATGCCCAAGCCTGGATTTCGCCTTCGGACTTGGTGAGCTGCCAGGCCTCGCCGCCTTCCGGCGAGATGACCCAGATCTGCCGGGCGGCGGGCTTGCCATCGGACTTGGTGTCGGCCTTGGCGTCGTCCTTCTTCGCGGCGTCGCTGGGCTTGGCGTCTGACCTGGCGTCCGGCTTTTCCGGCTCGATCACCGGCTCGGCCGCGCGCTCGGTGGCGAAGGCGATCCAGCGCCCGTCGGGCGACCACTGCGCGTTGCCCGTGCTTTTGCCGCCGCGCGTGAGCTGGAACGAACGGCCGGTCTTGGTGTCGGCCAGCCAAAGACGCGTGATGTACTCGTTGTCCTTCCAGTTGGTCTCGGTCAGCGAGTACACGACGTAGCGGCCGTCGGGCGAGATGCGAGGCGCGGCCACGCGCTTGAGCGAGAGCGCCTCGTCGAACGAGGGAACATGCTTCTGTGCCGGAGCAGACGCACCGAAGAAGCAAACGACGCAGAGCAGCGGCAGGAACCGGCGGACGGAACGCATACAACCTCCAGCGGACAACAACGTGAGCCGCTGGATTATAAGCGAAAGGCTTTCACGCAAAGATCGCAGAGAACGCAGAGGAATCAAGGCAAGACGACTACGCGAGCGGCGCAACGGGTCCGCGAGAGGTGCGATGGTGTGATGTGCTTCTGCCCGGCGGTCTCCGCGATCTCTGCGGTGAAAACGGTCTAGGCCCTTCCCCGGAGCTTGGCGAACCACCAGCGCAGGCCGACGAAGAGAAAGCGCGGATCGCGGAGGAACTCCGGCGGCTTGTGCTCGAAGGCGTGCCCGACGAACTGGAAGATCCAGCCCACGACGAACAACCCGAGCGCCGTCCACCAGGCGCGGGCATTCCATGGAGACGCCAAAGCAAACCCGGAAAGCGCGACCAGCAACGAGACCACAATCAGCGGAATGCCGACGGTGTGGCAGGCGCGATTCACCGGGTTCTGATGCGATTCGGCATACTCGGCGATCCAGTCGCGTGAGGGCATTGCGCCAGATTCTAGCAGCACCCGAACGGTGCTCCCTATGGCTACTTCTGATTCAAGGTTGCCATTTGTACGTCTTCCCGTACTTGTAGCCAGCTGTTCCAGCCGTGGCCCTTTGATCGGATAGCAATTACTTTGCGAGCACTGTCAATGCCCACATTCATTACCTGGCGATCGACCGTCGGCAAGTAGCGAACCCTAGAGCTGGTTTCATAAATAGATTCCGGCTCGAATCAGGCACTTACGCGGCGGGGCCGCCATGGGCGAAGCTCTCGTCATGCGGCTCACCGACCGGCAGTGGGAGCTGATCGAGCATTTTTTCCCGCAACCCAAACGACGACGAGACGGCCGCGGACGCCCTTGGGCCTCCAATCGCGCCTGCGTCGAGGGCATTCTCTGGGTGCTGAAAACCGGCGCTCGCTGGCGCGACCTGCCGCCCTCGTATCCCAGCGGCGTGACGTGCTGGCGGCGGCTGCGGCAGTGGGAAGACGAGGGCATCTGGGTCGAAGCCTGGCAGCAACTGCTGGCGGCGCTGAACCACCACGAACTGCTGCAGTGGGACGAGACCTTCCTCGACGGCAGCTTCGTGGCGGCGAAAAAAGGGGCGACGGAGTGGGCAAAACCAAGCGCGGGAAGGGGACAAAGCTCATGGTACTGGTCGATGGCCAGGGCATTCCTCTGGGAGCGCAACTCACGAGCGCTTCGCCGGCAGAGGTCACGCTGGCGGAGTCGACGCTGGCGCAGGTGAGGGTCCCGTGTTGGGGACGCGGCCGGCCCCGGCAGAAGCCCCAGCGCATCATCGCCGACCGCGCCTACGACTCCAATCCGCTGCGCGAACGGCTGCACCGGCGCGGTATCGAGCTGCTGGTCCCCCACCGCCGCAACCGGCAGCGCTGGTGGCGACAGGACGGACGCAAGCTGCGGCGCTATCGGCGGCGCTGGAAAATCGAG
>DASRER010000036.1 GCA_035651995.1 Terriglobales bacterium
CTGCAGGTGCTCCACCTGGTGCTTCGGCTCGTACGCGCCGGGGCTGTGCGGCTCGCGCGGGAAGAGCACAAGCTCCGCCGTCTTGCCGAAGTGCTTCAGGGCGCGGAAGTACTCTTCCGCCTGGCTTGCCGGCACGCGGTAGTCGGCTTCGCCGTGCAGCAGCAGCACCGGAGTTGTCACCTTGCTCGCCAGGCGCACCGGGGAATATTTCCAGTAATGATCGAAGGCCTGCCAAAGGTCGCCGCCGAAGTCGCGGCTGTGGCCGAAGGCGCCATCGCGAGTGCCTTCCAGGCTGACGAAATCGCTGATGCCCGAAATCGGAATCGCCGCCTTGAACTTGTCAGTCTGCGTGACGATCCAGTTGGTCATGAAGCCGCCGTAGCTAATTCCAGTGACGCCGAGGCGGTCTTTATCGATCCACGGGTTCTGCGCCAGCGCCGTCTCGACGCCGTTCATGATGTCCTGGTACGCCTTGCCACCCCACTCCAGCGCTACCGCGCGCTGGAACTTCATGCCGTAGCCGGAAGAGCCGCGCGGATTGACGAGCAGCACCGCCCAGCCCTGGCCGGCATACATCTGGCAGTCGGAGCACCAGCCGTAGCCCCACATGCCGTTCGGTCCGCCGTGAATGTTCAGCACCAGCGGATACTTCTTGCCGGGTTGGAAGTTCACCGGCTTGATGAGGAACGCGTCAATCGTGAGACCATCCACGCTGGTGTAGGAGAAGGCGGTCGCGGGGCGGGTGGCAATCTGCTCCACGAGCGCCTGGTTATGGTGCGTCAGCTGCTTTTGGTTCTTGCCGTCGAAGTCGGCGGAAAACAGCTCGGCGGGGTGCTCGGAGCTGCTGGCGACAAAGACGATGCGGCGCTGCTTGTCGTCGAGCTCGACGTTGTTGACGAAGCGGTTGCCGGCGAGCACACGCAGGGTCTTGCCGGTCTGCGGATCGGCGCGGAACAGCGGTTGCGCGCCGCGCTCGAGCGCAGTGAACCACACCTGGCCGTCCTTGGACCATGTGATGCTGCTCGGGAACAGATCGAGTTCGGTGCCGAGCCTGGGGGTGCCGCCCTGCGCGGGTAGAACCCACAATTGCGCCTGCTCCTCGACACTGGGCGCGGCGGCGAAGGCGATCCATTTGCCGTCGGGCGACCAGCGTGGATCGGAGGCGTACATGCGCCCTTGCGCCAGCGGCTGCGGCGCGCCGCCCGACACAGGCAGAAGGAAGACATCGTCAACCCCCAGCACTGTCGTCAGCTCCGGACTGCTGTTCGTCGAACGGTAGGAAATCCACTTGCCGTCGGGCGACCACTGCGGATCGTTGTCGTCGTGCATCGGATCGCCGGTAAGCTGCGTCGGCTTTCCGCTCTTCACTTCGACGAGGAAGATGTGATTGTGGCGCGTATCGGCCCAGCCCTGCCCGTCGAACTTGTAGACCGTGGATTTGTAGTGCTTACTGTCGGAGTCCGGCGTATGGTCGGCAGTCTTGACGACGCAGGCCAGACGCGTACCGTCGGGAGACCAGTTGAAGCGCGAGACACCGTCCTTGAAGTTCGTGATGCGCGTCGGCTTGCCGCCGCCCGGGTCGAGCGCGTACACCTGGGTGCGTGGATTGGCAGGCTCGGGCCGCGCCGGTGGCCACGTTTCCGGACGATTGGTTTGTTCGGGCGCCTGTGGCGCGTCGGCCGGCGGCTCGAGCGCGTCAGCGATGAACGCCAGCGTGCCATTGGGACCCCAGCGGGGATTGCGCGCCGAGTTGCCGCTGGTCATCTTGCGCGGCGGGGCGCTGCCATCTACCGGAACCAGCCAGATGCTCGACTGCCGCCGGTTGCGCGCCTTGTCGATTTGCGTGACCGTATAAGCCACGGTCTTGCCGTCGGGCGAGACCTGCGGATCGGCAATCTGCTGGAGCAAGTAAACGTCTTCCGGCTGGAAGCCGCGCTTCTGCGCAAACGCGGCGACGCTGCAGGACGCCGCGAACAACACAATGGAAAAAACAATTGAGCAGGGCTTGGGGTAGCGTTGCATATGCGACTCGCGAATCATCCGAGAAACCGGAACGCCGTGCCGACCTCAGCCGCCAGGGCCTTCTCGTAGACCAGCGCGGCCGCGGCGACGTCCTGCAGCGCCGTTCCCGTGGAATCGAAAATGATGATCTCGTCGGCAGAGGTGCGGCCGGGCTTCTTCCCGGCCAGAACCTCGCCCAGTTGCGCGTGCACATCGCCGCGCGTCATCAGGCCGCCCGCAATGGCGTGGTGCAACTCACCCACTTGTTCGCACTGGTCGAGAATATCGACAACCAGCTTGTATCGTGCGAGCAACTGCGGGTCGATCTCCTGCTTCTCCGGGCTGTCGGCGCCCATGGCGGCGATGAAGATGCCGCGCGGCACGTCAGCGGCGCGCACATAATAATGATGCGATGGCGCGCAGGTGATGCAGATGTCGCTCTGCCGCAGCGCGACGGCGAAGTCCTCCACCGGTTCCACCGGCATTTCGAGCCGGGCTGACATCTCCTGCGCGAAGCGTTCACGCTGGTTGCGGTCCACGTCATAAGCGAAGGCGCGCTCCAAGGAGAAGACCGCCTTCATGCCGGCGAGTTGCGCATGCCCCTGGGCGCCGCAGCCGCTGATGGTGATGACGCGCGAGTCGCGCCGCGCCAGGTGACTGGCCGCGACCGCGGCCGCCGCTGCCGTTCGCTGGCGTGTGATCTCGCCCGAGTCCATGATCGCCAGCGGCAGACCCGTGCTACCGTCGCAGAGCACGATCACGCCAACAATGTTCGGCAGCCCATACACCTGCCAGTTTCTGTGAAAGCCACCATTGATCTTGAACCCGAAGTACACGCGACCCAGTTGCAGGCCGCCGCCCTTGACGTGGAATTCGCCACCGTCGGCATCCAAGTGCATGAGGCCCTGGTCGAGGCTGCGACCTTCGCCGTGCGCGCGAAAGGCGCGCTCGACGGACGCCAGGTATTCCGCGAAGCTGACGAGGCCACCGATTTGCGCGCGGTCCAGCAGCAGCGTTGCTGGCGCCTCCTGGGGCGAAGCAGCCCGGCTCATCGCTGCACCGGCGCATCCTCAGCGAGGACGGGGCCAACCGTGGCGGCCGGTTCAGTCGGTTCGGCCCTGGCGGCGCCCATGCGCTCCACGATTTTGTCGGTCGCCTTCAGTCCCATGCCGGTGAGGACGACGATGACGCGATCGTGAGGAACGAACAACCCGCGGGCAAACGCGTGGAGCGCGGCAGCCGGCGCTGCCGCGGCGGTAGGTTCGACATAAAGACCCTGGCGCGCGAGCAGGTCGCAGCAGTTCCAGATGTCATCATCTTCGACGGCCACAACATGGCCGCGCGAACCGCGAACGGCCTGGAGTACATCTTCGCCGCGCACCGGCCGGGCCACGGAGATGCCTTCGGCCGCAGTCGGCCGTTTCTCCACCGCCGGTACCGTTTCCAGTCCGGAAGCCCACGCGCGCTCCACGGGATTGCACGCTGCCGCCTGCACGGCGAGCAGTTGCGGCATGCGATCGATCATGCCGGCGTGCGCAAGATCGCTGAAGCCCATGTAGACGCCGCTCAGCAGACCGCCGCCGCCGACGGGAACCACCACCCAGTTGGGCGCGTGCCAGTTCATCTGTTCGGCGATCTCGTAGGCGATCGTCTTCATGCCCGCGGCGAAGTAAGGACTCCAGTTGTGGCTGGCGTAGAAGACGCCTGCTTCGGCGGCGGCCAGAGCGGCATCGGTGGTCTGCTCGCGCGAGCCGGCAACGCGGCGCAGGTTGCCGCCATACATCGCGATCTGCGCCGCCTTGCCTTCGGAGGTCGTGGCGGGAATGTAGATGTCGCAATCAATGCCGGCCCTGGCAGCGTAGGCGGCGACAGCGGCGCCGGCGTTGCCGGAAGAATCCTCGATGATGCGCGCGACGCGCCAGTGCTTCAACTGCGTCAGCATGGTGGCGGCGCCGCGGTCCTTGTATGAGCCGGTCGGACAAAGATAGTCGAGCTTGAACAGGACATCGCGCCCGCCGAGTTTCCCGGCTTCCAGCGGGGTCCAGCCTTCGCCGAGCGAAACCGGTGTGGCCCCGGGCGCCAGTCCCAGCGCCTCGCGATAGCGCCACAGCGTGTGTGGACGCGCCGCGAGCCGCTCGCGACGAAACATGCCCTCGTGCGACAGGCGCAAATAACCTCCGCAATCGCAGCGCCAGCGCGCCTGCTCTGTTCCATACTCGGCGTTACATTGCGAGCAAGTCAGGACCATGGTGAGGGCGACGAGGTTTGATTCTCTCCCACGCGCTGCGTCCGACAAAAATACATATTGCGCCGCGCATTGAATCGGCGGAACCGATGCCAAAAAGCGCCGGGCGCCGGGTTCGAAGCCATCGCCGCGCCAGCAGGGCACGGACGGCGGCATCGCCGCCGCCGATAACGCCCGCTATCATGTGTCTATTGGAACGCTGGCACGAGCGTCTCCTAGAATTGCTCCATGACCGGGTTTCCCAAGTTTTTTGGCCCGTGAGGTGAGCAGTTGAGGAAGCTGTACACGTGTATAGCATGGAGCGCGTTCGTCGCGCTGCTGGGCGCTGGCGCGGGGAGACAAAGGGGGACGGCTCGCAAATGCTGCGACCGCTCGCGATCGCCGTCATCGGCGGCATCGTCCTCTCGTTGGCGCTCTCGCTCATCGTCACGCCCGCCGTGCACTACTATCTACCCGACAGTGGCGCCCGCAAGCAAGGCAGCGAAGCCGAGCGCGAAGCGGTGCCCTCGCAAGTGTAGTTTCTCGCCGCCGCAAGACAGCAGGTCCCGCCTCGCTTCGTTCCTCGGGGCAACAGCAAGGAACGCGCGCATTCGCTCCCTGTTTTTGCTTTTTGCCACTGCAGGAGCCCCGAGCCCAAAGCTAATGTTCCCATTTTCCTATCTCACACAACCGTCTTTAGAACCAGCAACTCTCGTGCTATCTTCATAGTCCCCAGCACAAACCACGAATTACCCCGCCCTGCTCCCGGTGGTCGCGGGCGATGGCGCTATGGCACGTCAGAAGAAATCGGTGCAGGTGAAGAGGGGAGGAAATGGTCTGAGCTGAAACTGAAACTGAAACTCACAAGTCATACTTCTTCAGTAGATGCCGAAAGCTGCGGTACGAGAGCTTCAGCATCTCCGCCGCTTTGGTCTGTACTCCGCCCGACTGCCGCAGCGCGTTCTGGATGAGCGCGCGCTCGATGTCGGCCACGTAGCGCTCCATATCAATTCCTTCGGTCGGAATCGTGCTGGAGCCCCCGAATGCGGCGGCCGCGCGGGCGCGCCGCTCCACCGGAATTTCCACGTGCAGAGTATCGCCGGTTTCCAGCGCCACCGCGCGTTCGATGGTGTTCTCCAACTGGCGCACGTTGCCGGGCCAGTCGTAATTGGCAAGCGCGCGCACCGATTCCGGTGCAATGCGCACGATGGATTTGCCGGCGGCGGGAGCGTACTTCTTGAGGAAGTGGTTGGCCAGCAGCGGAATATCTTAGCGGCGCTCGCGCAACGGTGGGACCTCGACTGGAATCACGCTCAGCCGGTAGTAAAGGTCTTCGCGAAATCCGCCTTCGGCGACAGCGTGTTCGAGATCGCGGTTGGTGGCGGCGATCACGCGCACATCAATGGCAATCTCGTCGGTGCCTCCCACCGGGCGCACCACACGTTCCTGCAGCACGCGCAGCAGCTTCACCTGCATGGCCAGCGTCATCTCGCTGATCTCGTCCAGGAAAATGGTGCCGCCGTGCGCCACCTCGAACAGCCCGCGCTTATTCTGATTCGCGCCGGTGAACGCGCCCTTTACGTAACCGAACAGCTCGCTTTCCAGCAGTGTCTCAGGAAAAGCTCCGCAGTTGACAGAAACAAACGGTTCTGCCGCGCGCGGCGAACATGCATGCACCGCCCGCGCCACCAGCTCCTTGCCCGTCCCGCTCTCTCCGTGCACCAGCACGGTGCTGGCGGTGGTGGCAACAGTGCGGATTGTGTTCTTAAGCCGCTCCATGCCCGCGCTCACACCCACAATGTTGTCGAGCGAGTTGCGGCCGGCGGCATCGCGGCGCAGGGCAAAGTTCTGGCGGCGCAGTGACTGTTGCGCCATCGCCTGCTGCAGGGCGACCTTGACGTCTTCGATCAGGCCCGGGCCCTTGCGCAAATAGTCGAATGCACCTCCGGCCTTCACCGCCTGCACGGCGGCCTCGAGATCGTCCACCGCGGTAATGAGCACCACCGCAGTGTCGGGGGAAACGCTGTGCGCATAGCGCAGCACCTCGATGCCGTTGGTATGCGGCATGCGAATGTCGCTGACGATCACGTCGTAGAGCGCCGAGTCAATTTTCTTTTTGGCTGCTTCGCCGGAGTTGACGGTCTCAACCTTATAGCCTTCTTTGCGCAGCACCAGCTCCAGCATTTCGCAAATGGAGCGCTCGTCGTCGCACACCAGAACGTTACCCACGGCGCACCTTCTGGGTAGAGATAGCTTCGGCGGG
>DASRER010000037.1 GCA_035651995.1 Terriglobales bacterium
GCTGATCGTGGTGGCGATCATTCTGATCATCGCCGCGATCGCAATTCCGAACCTGCTGCGTTCGCGCATCGCCGCCAACGAATCGTCGGCGGTGGGCTCGATCCGCACGCTCAACACAGCTGAAGTCACCTACTCGTCCACCTATCCGGACCTGGGCTTCACTTGCACGCTCGCGAATCTTGGACCGCCGTCGGGTTCCGCTTCGGCGACCTCGACGTCCGCCGGCCTGATTGACAGCGTTCTGGCCAGCGGCGCCAAGAGCGGCTACACCTTTGCTCTGACGGGCTGCACGGCCGCCGGTTCCAGCACGATCCTTGTGACCTACCAGTCGCAGGGTGTGCCGGTGGCGATTGGCCAGACGGGCCAGCGCGCGTTCTGCTCCGACCAGTCGGGCGTGATCAAGTACGACTCGGGCGGCAGCGGCACCACCTGCACCTCGAGCGGTTCGGCCCTGCAGTAAGGCTTTGATTTGGCGAAGTACCTGGGGGAGGGTACGAGCCACAAGGGGCCTGGAGAAATCCGGGCCCCTTGTCTTCTTGTTTGGTTCTTTGTTGTCATCCTCAGCGAAGGCCAGGCGTCAGCGAGGCCGAGTCGAAAGATCCCTGCCTGACCCAGCATTGCAGGGATTTCCTGTTTGTGTAGGGACGCAGCTTGCTACGTCTCGCCCTTGCATTCTTACTTCCCGGAAGTCTCATCCCGGGTGCCGCGTTCGCGCGCGGGACCGTGCTTTTTTCGCCCGCAGCCTTCACCTCAACTTCTGCAACTCCGCCCTCGCCTCCGCATTCTCGGGATCGTTCCTCAGTTCAGTCTCCAACTCCGCCCGCGCACCCGCCCGATCCCCGCGTGCCTCCAGCACCGTCGCCAGCGCCTGGTGAAATCCCCTGCCCGCCGGCAGCAACTCAATTGCGCGCCGCAGCGGCGCCTCCGCCTCCGTCACACGTCCGGTCGCAATCCGCGTCAACCCGAGAAAATAATTCGGCGCCGCCATCTTCGGATCGCGTTCGATGCTCGCGATGAAGTACCGCTCCGCCTCGGTATACTGCTTTAGCGAGTAGTACCGGTGCCCGAGCAGGAACGTTGGGTCGGGATCGGACGGCGCCAGCTCCGTCATCCGGCGCATCACAATGAGCGCCTCCTCCGTTCTCCCCCTGCGAAACAGTTCGTCGGCCAGTGGCGTCAAGGTGTGTACGTTGTTGGGTGCGATTTCCGCACCGCGCGCGTACAGCAGCAGCGTGTTCGCCCAGTGCACGTTCTGCGTCGCCGATCCTGCCGCGTACGCCGACGCCAGCAGCAACGCCGCCGCTACCCCTCCCGCCGGACGCCCGAACAGCTGCCGCCCCATCGCCGGAATCTGCTCCAGCGCCATGGCTACCAGCATCGTGAAGCCCAGCACTGGCAGATAAAGGTACCTGTCGTGCGCCAGCTCTCCCCACTGGAAGGTCTCGATCCTCAGCGCCGGCGCCAGCGGCGCCGCGACCAGCAGCAGCGCGAATCCCACCGCCGCCGAACGCGACCGCCGCCACGCCCAAATCGCCGCCGCTGCCATCACCAGCACCAACAACAGCGGCGCCACGAATTGCCAAGACCGTGCCTGGAAAACATACGGTGTTTCATAGAACGCACTCAGCCCCACCGGCCAAACCAGGTGCTTGACGTAAAACCACAACAGCGACGGCCAGGTAAGCAGTTTCGTAGACCAAGGCACAGCCGTCATGCCATGCGCGAATCCCTCCAGAACACGCACTCGCTCCACAAGGTAGAGGAGCAGCACAAACATGTACGGCGCCACCGCAACAGCCGCCGCCCGCAGTCGCTGCCCCGGCCCGGTCTCCCGCTGCGGAAACAGCAATTCGTAACCCACAAGAAGCACCGGAAACAGCATTGCCGGCTCCTTGCTCAACAGCCCCATGCCGAACAGCAACATGCCCGCGGCCGTCCAGCCGTACGCCGCTGCAGTTTTCATCTCGCGTCGTCGGAGATAGCAGACAAATGCTCCCAACACGAAGGCCGAATAGAGCGAGTCGCCCACGCCCGAAATCCACGCCGCCGTCTCGATGTGGACAGGATGGAGCCCGAACAGCACAGCCGCCACCGCTGCAGTCCACGCCGTCGCTGTAATCCGCCGCGCAAGCAGGTAGCTTAGGTACGTCGCGACCAGATGGACCAGCACCGTTGTAGCGTGCCAGGGCGCAGGGTCGGTTCCAAAAAGTTTGTAGTTGGCCAGGAGCCATGCCATGAAAATCGGCCGATAAAAACTGCCCAGCCCGCCGCTGGCTACAAACTCCCACAAGTGATGTGTGAAGAAACCCGGCAGCGAACTCCACGAACCCAGCGCCGGGTTGTGCAGGATCTGCACGTTGTCGTCGAACACGAACTCGAAACGCAGCGTATCGGCGTACACCAGCGCAGTCAGCGCCAGCCCGACCACAACCAGTGGCCGTGCCGCCCGCTCCGATGCATCACGCCCGTGCGCAGGAGAAAGCTTGGGAGAAAGGCCCATGCGAAAGGATTCGCCGCATCATACAACGCAACCTGCGCGTTGTAGTGACGGGCACTCTGGCCGCCGGCGCATCAACGCGGTTCTCTCAGGAACTGTTGTCCCGAGCGCGTCGTTTGCGCGAGCGACCTGCGTCGCTGCCGCCAGCATCGCCCACCGTCGCGCCGGTCTGGGCCGCTTGCGCAATGCCTTCGTGCGTCCTTCATGTCCATGGTGTGGACCGCTTTTTCAGGTTTGCCAGCGCCGCTCGCGCCGCACTCGCCAGCGACCAGCGACGAACAACGGACAACCCTTCTATATAATCCCCACCGCCGGCCCAGATGAACGCCATCGAAACAGAGGCGCTGGAAAAGCGCTACCGCGTGGGTTTCTGGCGCGCGCGCCCGCGCATTGCGTTGCGTCCGCTTACGCTCGCCGTCCGCCAGGGAGAAGTTTTCGGCTATCTCGGCCCCAATGGCGCCGGCAAGACTACGACGCTGAAGCTCCTCATGGGCCTGGTCTGCCCCACCGCCGGACGCGCGCGCATCCTCGGCCTTCCTCACGATTCGCCGGCCGTCAAGGCGCGCATCGGATTCCTGCCCGAACAACCTTATTTCTACGACTACCTGACCGCCACCGAGCTCCTCATCTATTACGCCCAGCTCTCCGGCATTCCGGCCGGCGAACGGGCCGACCGCGCACGCCGCATGATCGAGCGCGTCGGCCTCGCGCACGCCGCACGGCTCCAGCTCCGCAAATTCTCCAAGGGAATGCTCCAGCGCGTGGGCATCGCGCAGGCGATCCTGCACGATCCCGGCGTCGTCTTCCTCGACGAGCCCATGTCCGGCCTCGACCCCATCGGCCGCCGCGAAGTCCGCGACATCATTCAGGACCTGAAGGACGAGGGCAAGACCGTCTTCTTCTCCACCCACATCCTCTCCGACGCCGAGGCCCTCTGCGACCGCGTCGCCATTCTGCACAAGGGCGAGCTGCGCGGCGTGGGCGCCGTCAGCGAGCTCACCGCCGGCGTCAAAGGACGCGTCGAGGTCCTCTATCGCGGCGCCGCCGCTACCGCGTCGCTTCAGGCCCTCGGAGCGCAGACCCACGTCACGGGCGAAACCGCCCGCGCCGTCCTCCCCGAAGACGAGCTCGACGCCGCCATTGACGCCCTCCGCCGCTCCGGCGCGCGCCTCATCGCCGTCACGCCCGTGCGCACCACGCTCGAGGACTACTTCGTCGCCCAGCTCGCCAGCAGCCCGTCCACGGCGCCAACCAAAGTCGAGGCCCGCCGATGACCTCCGCCACGCACTCCACCACCATCTCGCGCCTCACTGCCATCGCCGCCAACACCTTCCGCGAGGCGGTGCGCGACCGCGTGCTTTACAACCTGATCGTCTTCGCGCTGGTCCTGGTGGGCGCGGCCGTGCTCTTCGGCCAGATTTCCATCGGCATCGAGAAGATCGTCCTCATCAACCTCGGCCTCACGGCGATTTCCCTGTTCGGAATCCTGATCGCCATCTTCATCGGCATCGGCCTCGTCTCCAAGGAAATCGACAAGCGCACCCTCTACACCGTGCTCTCGCGCCCGGTGCGCCGCTGGGAGTTCATCGTCGGCAAGTTCCTCGGACTCTCCGGCACGCTCGTTGTCAACACCTCGCTGATGGCGCTGGGCTTCTTCGCCGCGCTCTTCTATGTGACCCACGGCTTCTCCGCGCAGGACGTTTCCCTGCTCGCCGCCCTCTACTTCATCGTTCTCCAGTTCGTGCTCATGACGGCGTTGGCTCTGCTCTTTTCCTCCTTCTCCACGCCCATCGAGAGTTCCGTGCTCGCCTTTGCCTTTTTCGTCATCGGATCGTTCGCCGAAGAGCTGCGTTCCTTCGCCGCCATGGTCACCGGCGTCACCCGCTGGGCCAGTGCCGCCGTCGCCTACATCGTGCCGAATTTCGCCGCGCTCAACGTCATCTCGCCGGTCGCCCACGGCGAGGCCGTCTCCGGCCGCCTGCTCCTGTTCAACACCATCTACACGCTGCTCTATGCCGCCGCCGCCATCAGCGGCGCCGTGCTGATCTTTGACCGCAGGGACCTCAAGTGAGTTCGCTCCCGTGACCTCCCGCCGCGCCACCGTCGTTTTCCTCGTGCTGCTGGTCGGCTCCATGACCGGCGCCGTCGCCACCGTGCGCGCCCTCGACCGCCTGCGCCTTTCCGCCACTGACGAAGAGCTCTACATCCCCTCCGCCCCCGTGCTGCGCCGCCTCAGCCTCGGCTACACCGGCCTCATGGCCGACCTCTACTGGACGCGCGCCGTGCAGTACTTCGGCTCCAGGCATCACGAGCGTGCCGCGCACTACCCGCTGCTTTCTCCGCTGCTCGACATCACCACGCAGCTCGACCCGCGGCTCATGATCGCCTACGAATTCGGCTCCATCTTTCTGGCGCAGCAGCCGCCCGAAGGCGCCGGCCAGCCGGAAAAGGCCATTGAACTTGTCCGTCGGGGCATCCAGACGAATCCCGGCGCCTGGCGCCTTTACTACCACCTCGGCTACATCCAGGCGCTCGAGCTGCACGACTACTCCGCCGCCGCGCACACCTTCGAGCAAGGTTCCCGCCTCCCCGGCGCCCAGCCCTGGATGAAGATCATGGCTGCCATCCTCGCCCAGCACGCCAGCGAGCGCGACTTGGCCCGCCTGCTCTGGGGCAAAATTTACGAAAGCACCGAAGACGCCAGCATCCGCCGCAACGCCGCGCAGCACCTCCGCGCGCTTCAGGTTGACGACGACGTCCAGCGCCTGGAAAAAATTATTGACGACTTCCGTTCCCGCTTCGGCCGGCCTCTCGCCAACTGGAACGAACTGGTCGCCACCGGATTCCTGCGTCGTATCCCAACCGACCCGCTCGGCAAGCCCTACCGCCTCGCGCCTGACGGCCACGTCTACGTGCAATCCCCGCAGGACCTGCCGTTCATCAAGTACGGCAGGCCGCCGCAGATGGGGCCCGGTAATATTCCGTCTCCGCCGCTCTCTCTGCCTGGTGACTGACCATCCAGAGCACCGGCGGGAACATCAAATACAGTGGCGGGACGACACAGATGCCACGCGCAACCAAGCTTTTGACGGCGCCCCGCGTTCGCGCCGCGCTCTCTGCGGCGCTAACGTGGGGAATACTTTTCGCCACCGCCGCCCGCGCCCAATCCGTCTCCGACGTCGCCTCCCGCGTCGACCGCTACTACAACCGGCTCTCCTCCATGAAGGCCGCGTTTACCGAAACCTATCGCGGCGCAGGCATCGACCGCACCGAATCCGGCACACTCTTGCTCAAGAAGCCCGGACGCATGCGCTGGGACTACGCCTCTCCCCGCGCCAAGCTCTTCGTCGCCGACGGCAGCACCGCCTGGTTCTACGTTCCGGGCGAGCGCCAGGCGCGCAAGGCCGACATCAAGAAGCTCGACGACCTTCGCTCCCCGCTCCGCTTCCTGCTCGGCAAAACCAGGCTCCGGAAGGAACTCAACGGCCTCTCCATCGCCACAGACGTCCACCCGCTGAACCCAGACACCACCATCCTCCGCGGCATTCCGAAAGGCATGGAGGACCGCGTCCAGCAGGTCCAAATCGAAGTCAACCCCGCGGGACAGATCATCCGCATCCGCGTCGAAGAAGTGGACGGCGCCACCACCGAGTTCCGCTTCACCAACATCGAGCCCAACGCCCCGGTCGACAGCGCCCTGTTCAGGTTCAAACCACCCGACGGAGTGGAAGTCGTCGAAGAGAGCAGCTTGTGAGAAGCAGCATTCAGCAGTCAGCGCTCGGCTACTCGCAAATGCGCACTTTTTCGGTGGAAGCGCCGGGCTTCAGCCCTGCGACTAGACCCTGCAATTTCAGCGGCTTCAGCCGCGGCCTGGGAACGTGCTCACGCCCACAGTCCACGCTACTTTCCACTATCCACTGTTCACTATTCACTGTACTTACGAGTGTTAGACTGAAATAGCGCAAATGGCAGAATTCCTGGTCAAAGTGGCTGACGAGCGGGGCCACGTTCTGGAACAGGTCGAGAGTGCCCAGACCGAGTCCGAGGTCCGCGACCGCTTCGCCCAGAAGGGCTACCTGGTCTACTCGGTGCGCTCGCGCGGCCTGCTCACCTCGGGTGACCTGGGCCTGCGCCGCCGCCGTATCAAGCTCGAACCCTTCGTTATTTTCAACGAGCAGTTCGTCACGCTGATTCGCGCCGGGCTTCCGATCGTCACCGCGCTCGACCTGCTCATTCGCCGCCAGCGCAATGCCGGCTTCAAGGCGCTGCTCGATGACGTGCGCGCTCGCGTTCGCGCCGGCGCCCTGCTCAGCGAGGCCTTCGAAGCGCAGCCCGGAATTCCCAGGATCTACACCACGACCCTGCTTGCCGGCGAAAAGAGCGGCAACCTGGAAGAGGTCCTCAAACGCTACATCGCGTTTCAGCGCCTTGCCGTTACCTTCCGCAAGAAGCTGCTGGCGTCGCTCGTGTATCCCGCGCTGCTCACCACGCTGGTGGTCGCCATGCTCATCTTCCTGATCACCTACGTGGTGCCGCAGTTCGCGCAACTCTACAAACAGCTCGACGCCGAGCTTCCGCCCCTCACCGTCTTCATGCTGAACGTGGGCGTGACCCTGCGGAACTACTTTCCGTTGATCATCGCGGGCCTCGCGCTGCTTGCCTTCGTCGTTTGGCGGTGGCAGCGCACCAGTTCCGGCGCCGCCGCAGTGGACCGCCTCCGCCTGAGCATCCCCGTGCTGGGCGACATTTGGCTGAAGTACCAGATCGCCATCTTCTCCCGCATGATGGCCACGTTGCTCTCCGGCGGCCTGCCGCTGGTTCCGGCGCTGGAAACCGCCGGCAGCTCCATGAACAGCCGCCTGCTCTCCGACGCCATCGTTCACGCCGGCAATCGCGTGCGCGAGGGGCGTTCACTCTCCGCCAGCATGGAAGAGGCGAAACTCTTCCCCGAGCTGGCCGTCGAAATGACCGAGGTGGGCGAATCCACCGGCGCGCTGCCGGCCATGCTCACCTCCGCCGCAGAGTTCTATGAAGAGGACGTGCAGACGGCGCTCTCCGCCGCCATGTCGCTCATCGAACCGGTGATCCTGGTTTTCATGGGCGCCGTCGTTGGCTTTGTCCTGTTGTCGCTCTATATGCCAATCTTCTCGCTGGGGGCCGGAATTGGCAGACACTAGGAAAGCAGGTTTCAGGTTTCGCGTTTCGAGGTTTCACGTTCTTCCTTCGTGCCCTTCGTGCAAGCTTCGTGACCTTCGTGGTCAGCTATTGGTTTTGGCTTTCGTGAAACGTGAAACGGGAAACTGGGTTTTTTGATGGCAGAAAAGAAATCACTCTTCGTCAACGGCGGCGGCAACGGCGCCCGCCTCACGGTCCAGGACCTGGCTGACCAGGAGGTCCGCGCCCGCGACCTGGCGCGCCGCTACCGCTCCGAGTTCGTCGACCTCGGCGACTTCCAGATCCATCACGACCTCTTCCGCAAGGTCCCCGTGGACCTGATGTTCCACTACAACTTTGTCCCGCTTGAGGAACGCGAAGACGGACGCCTCGTCATCGCCATCGCCGACCCCAGCCAGCTGATGATGGTCGACGAAATCGGCCTGCGCCTTGGTCGCCGCATCCACACCAAGGTCGCCACCCTCGCCCAGATCACCGACATTCTCAAGAAGACCGAGCAGTCACAGCGCGTCCTGGAAGAGGCCAGCGAGGGCTTCACCCTCGACGTCATTCACGAAGAGGAGACCGGCGACGAGACCATCTCCATCGAGAAGCTCACCAGTGAGACCGAGTCCAGCCGCATCGTCCACCTGGTGAACACGACCATCTTCACCGCGCTCCAGCGCCGCGCGTCCGACATTCACATCGAAACCCGCGACGACGCCGTCCAGATCAAGTACCGCATTGACGGCGTGCTGCAGAACGCCATGAACCCGATTTCGCGCGAGCACCACTCCACCATCATCTCGCGCATCAAGGTCATGAGCGAGCTCGACATCGCCGAGCGCCGCGTCCCGCAGGACGGCCGCTTCCGCGTGCTTTACGGCTCGCCGCCGCGCCCCATCGACTTCCGCGTCTCCATCATGCCCAGCATTCACGGCGAAGACGCCGTTCTCCGCGTCCTCGACAAGGAGTCCATGAGCGAGAAGTTCCGCTCGCTCACGCTCGACGTGGTCGGCTTCAGTGACGACGACCTGCGCAAGTTCCGCCGCTACATCTCCGAGCCCTACGGCATGGTGCTCGTCACCGGTCCTACCGGCAGCGGCAAGACGACCACGCTCTACGCCGCCGTCAACGAGATCAAGACCGACGAAGACAAGATCATCACCATCGAAGACCCGGTCGAGTACCAGATCCGCGGCATCACCCAGATTCCGGTCAACGAGAAGAAGGGGCTCACCTTCGCCCGCGGCCTGCGCTCCATCCTGCGCCACGATCCCGACAAGATCATGGTCGGCGAAATCCGCGACACCGAAACCGCGCAGATCGCCATCCAGTCCGCCCTCACCGGCCACCTGGTGTTTACCACCGTGCACGCCAACAACGTGGTCGACGTGCTCGGCCGCTTCCTCAACATGGGCGTGGAGCCGTACAACTTCGTCAGCGCCCTCAACTGCATCCTCGCTCAGAGATTGGTCCGCATCATCTGCCCGCGCTGCCGCCGCGAGGTGCGCTACGATGACGAGACGCTGGAGTCGAGCGGCCTCGCGCCCGCCGAATGGCGCACCGTCCCGTTGTACGAAGGCAAAGGATGCATGGAGTGCGCCGGCACCGGCTTCCACGGACGCACCGCCATCCACGAACTGCTCGACATGACCGACCGCGTTCGCGAGATGATTCTCGACCGCAAACCGACATCGGAAATCCGCAAGGCCGCGCACGAAGAAGGCATGCGCTTCCTGCGCGAATCGGCGCTCGCCAAAGTCCGCGCCGGCGTCACCACGCTAAAGGAGATCAATAAGGTCACGTTCATCGAGACGACCCGATGAGGCAGCCCGTAGTCGGCGCCACGACGCATTGCACGGTGTGGCGCCGGGCGCCCTCGCCCGGCGGCACGCAACGACGAATACTGGGACGGGAGAATTGAAAGACGCTGCCCCACATTCCGCGCTACCGTTTTTGCGGCGCTAACATGGGGAGCGAGGGACGAACGACCAACGCCTAACGACGAACCGCATGCCCACCGCCACCACATCCCGCCCGCCCGTCGCCATCGAGATCACCGCCGACGCGGTCATCGCCGCCCGCGGCTCCCACGGCGCCGTGCAGGCCTACGCCTCGCGTTCGCTCCCGCCGGCGGCCGTGTCTCCCAATCTGACGGCGCCTAACGTCGCCGGCCCCACCGCCCTCGCCACCGCCGTCCAGGACGCGCTCGCCGCCATCGACGCCCGCACCCGCGACCTCACCGCCGTGCTGCCCGACGCCGCCGTGCGCACCATGCTGCTCGACTTCGACACGCTCCCCGACCGCCCCGCCGAAGCGCTGCCACTCATCCGCTTCCGCCTGAAAAAGCTTTTGCCCTTCGACGCCGAACGGGCCGCGCTCTCCTACCACGCCTTTCGCGTGCCCGGCGCCGTTCGCGTTGCCGCCGCCGTCGCGCTCGCTTCCACTGTCGAGGAGTACGAGAGCGCCATCCGCGACGCCGGCTACTCCCCCGGCGTGGTCCTGCCGTCGCTCGCCGCCGCTCTTGGCGCCGTCGACCCCTCGCGTCCGACTCTGCTCGTCAAGTCCGACGCCGCCACCACCACGGTCGCCATCGTGGATCAAGGCGAGCTGCGCCTGGTCCGCACCATGGAGAACACACGCGGTCACAACGGCGTCTCCGACCAGCTCGCCGACGACATCTATCCCCTGCTGGTCTTTTTCCAGGACACCTACGGCGCGCCCATCGAGCGCATCCTGGTCTCCGGCGCCGCCGACGCCAACCGCCTGCGCGCCGAAATCGAGCCGTACGCCACCGCCAAGGTTCACGAGCTGATCAGCAGCTCCAGCCTGGCCGCCAGCTACACCGGCGACTCCACCCCGCGCGGCCTGCTCGCCGGCGTGATCGGGGCCCTGCAAGCATGAAAGGCCGTTTCTCATCTCGCGTTGCTCGTTTTTCGGTCGGGGCCACGACCCTGGGCGCCCCGCCCTTTTCTCCTTCTCTTGGCGACGGGGTGGGTAACACAAGCCCGGACCAGGTGAAACTCGCGACCGAGACGCCAACAGGCAGTTCGGCGATTCCGCAATTCGGCAAGTCGGCACTCAGCTAATGCGCCTGGACCTCAATCTCGCCTCGCGGCCTTACGAAAACGTCCGCGACTTCTACGTCCGCTGGGGCGGTTTCCTGGCGCTCACGCTCGCCGCCACCGCGCTGCTGGTCGCGTTCGCCGTGCACGGCTTCACCCGCGCCCGCGACGTGAATCGCGAAATCTCCGACAAGCGAGCCGACATCGCCCGCCTGCGCGACGAAGCCCGCCGCGGCCAGGCCGTGCTTGATCTGCCGGCCAACCGCACCGTCCGCGACCGCGCCGCCTTCGTCAACGACCTCATCGCCCACAAGGCCTTCTCCTGGACGCAGGCCTTCAGCGACCTGGAGAAGATCATGCCGCCGCGCCTCCACGTGGTCTCCATCCGGCCCGAGCTCGACGCCGACAATCAGCTCGAAATCCGCATGGTGCTCGCCGGCGACTCGCGCGACCGCGCCCTCGAACTTCTCCGCCGCATGGAGGAATCCAAGACCTTCCGCCAGCCCGAGCTCCAGTCCGAAAACGACGCCGGCGGCGAAATGCAGTTCCAGATCGCGGCGCTCTACGTGCCCAGGCTTGCGCAAGAGAAGCCGCAGCAGGAGGCGCGGCCATGAACACGCGCCTTCTCCGCCGGCGCATCCTCGCCCTGATCATCGTCTGCCTCGTGGTGGATGCAGCCGCCGCTGTCTTTTTAATGACGCCCATCGCCGGCTCGCGCGCTTCACGCCAGCAGGAATTCGAGCGCGTTCGCAAGGAGTGGCAGGACCAGCTCCACAAAACGCTGCCCCTGCGCGATATCGACAAGAAGCTCGTCGAGGCCGGCGATCAGGTCGACTCGTTTCTCAGGGCCCGTGTCCCTGCCCGCGATTCCGCCGTCGTCGCTGAACTCGGCCAACTCGCCAAGGAGAACGGCGTGCGCTTCTCCGCCGTCCGCTACAACTCCGGCGACGCGCCCATTGACGGCCTCCGCCGGCTCGAAATCGACGCCGCCGTCGCCGGTGACTATCTCAAAGTCGTAAAATTCATCAACGCGCTCGAGCGCGACCGCATGTTCTTCATCGTTGACAGCGTGGCCCTCGCCGAGCAGCAGGGCGGCGCCGTTCGCCTCGAACTCAAGCTCGAAAGCTACGTGCGTTCCGCCGAAGCCGCGACTCAGGCTTCAAATGCGACGGGCGACGGACAGCCCTCAGGCCTGAGCGATGACGCAACCGGCGTCGCTGCTCCGGAAAACGCCGACGCCAGCAAAGGGGACCGTAAAAGCAACCAGTCAGCGCCCAGGAAGCAGGTGACGCCGCGGCCGAGCACGGGCAAGTAGTCCCGTGCGCCCTCCGCGTCCCCTGCGGTTTGAATTTGGTTTTGCCTTGATTTAGCTGGAAACTAGAAACTGGAAACTTGAAACTGCCTTTGTGAAGCTCGGCGCCGAAAATCGCAACAAGACGCTGCTGGCCGCCGCTCTCGGCCTCCTCGCGCTGCTCATGCTGGTGCGCACTCTCACCAGCAGCACGCCGTCGGCTGCCCAGGCGTCGTCGGACACAACCCCCACCGCCGCGCAGCAGGCGCAGCGACGCCAACCCCGTTCGCGCGCCGCCCGCCGCGTCGCGCCCGGCAAGGGTAACGCCGTGCTCGCGCCCTCAGCCGACCCGCGTCTCAAGCTCGATTTGCTCAAGTCCAGCGAGCAGACCGAGTACGCCGGCAACGGACGCAACATCTTCCGCGCCGAAGCCGAACCCGGGCCCATCCCGAAGCCGGTCGAGCGCGTCACCACGGAGGAACCGCAAGGTCCGCCGCCGCCGCCTCCGCCCCCGCCCATTACACTCCGCTTCTTCGGATACGCCAGCAAGCCCGGCGAGCCCAAGCGCGTCTTCCTCGCTGACGGCGAAGACGTCTTCGTCGCCGGCGAGGGCGACCTCGTCAACCGCCGCTACAAGGTCCTGCGCATCGGCAACAACACCGTCGAAATCCAGGACGTGCTCAACAACAACACCCAGACCCTGGCCCTGCAACCCGGCTAGAACCTATCTCATAAATAGAGAAACTGACTTAACACTTTGATCCAGCAACGATTTAGAGCAAACCCGATGCATGCACCTGAGCGATGCGCAGTGGGAAGCGATCCGGCCACTGCTGCGCGAGAAGCGACGAGCCG